>CAZVVH010000020.1:0-15834 GCA_964630475.1 uncultured Oscillospiraceae bacterium
AGGGCCTGACCTACGGCGTGGGAGACGCGGTTCTGGGCCTGAACCCGGTGGATGACTCCACCGAGTCGGTGAAGCGGGTTTTGGAACGCTTTCAGGATATCAAGGGCAAATGGCGCATTCCCACCCAGACCTGCGTCCTGGCCCATGTGACCACCCAGATGGATGCCATCCGTATGGGCGCCCCCACCGATCTGATCTTTCAGTCCATTGCAGGCAGCCAGAAGGGCAACGAGGCCTTTGGCTTCTCGGCGGCTACCATTGAGGAGGCCCAGGCCCTGGCTCTGAGCCAGGGAACCGCCACCGGTCCCAATGTGTTGTACTTTGAGACGGGCCAAGGCTCGGAGCTGTCCAGCGAAGCCCACAACGGTGCGGACCAGGTGACCATGGAGGCCCGGTGCTACGGGTTTGCCCGGCATTATCATCCTTTTCTGGTGAATACGGTGGTGGGCTTTATCGGGCCGGAGTATCTGTATGATGCCAAGCAGGTGACCCGGGCCGGCTTGGAGGACCATTTTATGGGCAAGCTGTCCGGACTGCCCATGGGCTGTGACGCCTGCTATACCAACCATATGAAGGCAGACCAGAACGACATTGAGAATCTGGCGGTGCTGCTGACAGCGGCGGGGTGCACCTATTTTATGGGAGTCCCTCATGGGGACGACGTGATGCTGAACTATCAGAGCACCGGCTTCCATGAGACTGCCGCCCTGCGGGAGGTGTTCGGCCTGACTGCCATTCCGGAGTTCCAGCGCTGGCTGGAGGAAATGGGCTTTGTGGAAAACGGAAAGCTGACCAGAAGGGCCGGGGACGGCTCTATTCTGCTGAGATAAGGGGGAAGAAGGTTGAACGAACAGGAAATTCGGGATATTGTGACCCGGCTGGTGCGAGAGATGCAAGGGGAAGAGAAGGAAGCCCCGGCGGAACCCGTCCAGGACGATTCTCAAGAGGGGAGCTTGCCGGATATCACGGAGGTGGATCTGCGCAGGCAGTATCTCATTGAGCATCCGGCCAATGGGGCGGAATTCCGCAAGCTGAAGGAAAAGACCCCGGCCCGGCTGGGCCTGGGCCGGGCCGGCGCCCGCTACAAGACAGAGACCATGCTCCGTATGCGGGCAGACCATGCGGCGGCCCAGGATTCTGTGTTCTCTCTGGTGGCGGAGGAGTTTGCCCCGCAGCAGGGCTATGTGCCGGTGCAGACCCTCTGTGAAAATAAAGACGTCTATTTGACCCGGCCGGATCTGGGCAGGCGGTTTGATGAGGAGGCCCAGAAAACCATCCGGGACACCCTGGGCAGCCAGCCCAAGGTGGCGCTGGTGGTGGGGGACGGCCTGTCCTCAGCGGCCATTGAGGCCAATGCGGTGGACTGCATGCGATCCATCCAGCAGGGTTTGGAGGCCCGGAAGATTCCCTATTCCAAGGTGCTGTTCGTCCAATATTGCCGGGTGGGCGCTTCTGACCACATTGGCAGTCTAACAGATGCGGAGCTGGTGTGTATGCTGGTGGGGGAGCGTCCCGGCCTGGTGACGGCGGAGAGCATGTCCGCCTATATTACCTACGGGGCCAGAATCGGGGTGCCGGAGTCCCAGCGGACAGTGATTTCCAACATCCACAAGGGCGGGACCCCCGCCGTGGAGGCGGGGGCACACATTGCGGAGCTGATTGAGACCATGCTGAAATATAAAACCTCCGGTGTGGAGCTGAAAGGGAAACTGGCGGTGAGCGCATGACGGGAGATCTGATTCCGGTGCAGGTGCTCAGTGCCAGGAGCATTGCCAATGTCAGCGAAGATCTGGCGCGGCAGCTGGATCTGAGGGCGGGCTGGCGCAGCATCGGCATCCTGACCACCGACTGCGATGACGCCACCTACTGCGCCCTGGACGAGGCCACAAAGGCGGCCCGGGTGGAAGTAGTCTATGGAAAAAGTCTCTATGCGGGGGCGGCCAATGCCACCACAAAGCTGGCTGGTGAGGTCATCGGCATCCTGGCGGCGCCTACTCCGTCGGAGATCACGGCGGGTCTAACCGCTGCGGTGGATTTTTTGCGGGGAGGTGTAGGCTTCCACACCGCCAATGAGGCGGGAGATATTTCCTACTTTGCCCATACAGTCACCAGCACAGGCAGCTACCTGTCCGCCCAGGCCAGGGTGGAAGAGGGGGAGCCGCTGGCCTATCTGGTGGCGCCGCCTATGGAGTCGGTGCTGGGGCTGGATGCGGCCATGAAGGCGGCGGACGTGACCATGAAGAGCTGGTTTGCCCCGCCCAGCGAGACGAATTACGGCGGCGGATTGCTGACGGGCACCCAGTCCGCCTGTCAGGCGGCGTGCCGGGCCTTTGCCCAGGCGGTGATTGATGCCGCCGGAAAACCCAGGGAGGTGTGACCAGTGAATTTAGATCGAGATTTGGCCTCTGTTCAGGAGGTAAGGGACCGGATGAACCGGGCCAAGCAGGCGGCCGCTCAGCTGGCTGCTATGAGCCAGGAGCAGTTGGACAAGCTCTGTGACGCGGTGCATCAGGCCGCCGTCGCCAATGCGGCCCGCCTTGGCAAAATGGCCCAGGAGGAAACCGGCTTTGGCAAGGCGGAGGACAAGGAGAAAAAGAACCTGTTCGCCGCCAACCGGGTCTATGAAGCTATCAAAGACAAGCGGTATATTGGCCTTCTCCGGGAGAACTATGAGGAGCAGGTGGTGGAGATCGGTGTGCCGTTGGGAGTGATCGCGGGGCTGGTGCCCTCTACCAACCCTACCTCTACGGTGATCTATAAGGCCATGATCGCCCTGAAGGCGGGGAACGCCATTATTTTTTCTCCCCACCCCAGCGCGGCAAAGTGCATTATCGAGGCTACCCGCATTGTGTCCCTGGCGGTGGAGGGAGTCGGCGGTCCCAAGGATGCGGTTCAGTGCCTGGAACAGCCCACCATGGAGGCTACCCAGGCCCTTTTAAAGCATTCGGATTTGAAGCTGACCCTGGCCACCGGCGGCGCCGCCATGGTGCGGATGGCCTATTCTACAGGGCACCCGGCCATTGGCGTAGGTGCGGGCAACGGTCCCGCCTACCTGCATCCCTCCTGCAATGTTCGGGAGGCCATTGAGCGGATCTTTGCCTCCAAGACCTTTGACAACGGCACCATCTGTGCTTCGGAGCAGTCCATTGTGGTATCCAAGGACATGGAGGGAGCTGTGGAAGGGGAGCTGCGCCGGCAGGGAGGCTGGCTGCTGGATCAGGAGAAAAAGGAAAAGCTGTCCCGCTATATTCTCCGCCCCAACGGTACCATGAATCCCGCGATTGTGGGCAAGTCCGCCCAGGCCCTCTGTGAGATGGCCGGCCTGGGGAATCCCCCTGCGGGCACCCAGGTGCTTCTGGTGCGGGAGGACAAGGTGGGAGAGAAGTATCCCTTCTCCAGCGAAAAGCTGGCGCCCATTCTGGCCCTCTACGTGGAAAAGGATGAGGAGGCTTGCCTGGCCCGCTGTGTGGAAATTCTGCGCCATGAGGGAGCGGGCCACACCTTTATGATTCACGGAACCGATCGGGAGGCGGTGATGCGCTTTGCTGCGGCGGTTCCTGCCTCCCGGGTGCTGGTGAATACCCCCGGCGCCCTGGGCGGAATTGGAGACACCACCAATCTGTTCCCAGCTCTGACTCTGGGCTGCGGCGCGGCAGGCGGCTCCTCCTCTTCGGACAACATCGGGCCGCAGCACCTGTCGGAGATCCGCCGGGTGGCCTGGGGTGTGCGGGAAGCGCAAAAGGAATGCAGCACCCAGGAGGACGACGATCTTCTGGTGGAGCAGCTGGTGGCACAGATTATGCGGAGGTTGAGCTGAGTTGGAGGAAGAAAAAAACGGTTTGGTGGTTTTGGCGGCGCCGGTTTTACCCATGCCTGAGGAGGAGGCCGGGGAGCTGGAGCCACGGCTGGCGGAGGAAGCGCCGAAGCAAAAGCCGGTGAAGCGGGCCAAGGCCCGGACGGAGAGCAATGGACAGCGGGAGAAAGGAGTTTCAAAAATGCCCAGTACGAATGCGTTAGGAATGGTAGAAACCAAAGGTCTGGTGGGAGCCATCGAGGCGGCGGACGCCATGGTGAAGGCGGCCAATGTGCAGCTGGTCGGCAAGGAACAAATCGGCAGTGGCCTGGTCACCGTCATGGTGCGGGGCGATGTGGCGGCGGTGAAGGCGGCCACCGACGCAGGCGCAGCGGCCTGCGAAAAGGTAGGAGAGCTGATCTCCGTCCACGTGATTCCACGGCCCCATGCGGAGGTGGAGACGATCCTGCCCCATGGGACCCGGGAAGGGGAATAAATGGCGCTGATCACAGAGGCGGAGGCCCGGGTGCGCTCTGACGGGGGCACCCGGGGGCCAGTGGTGCTGGAGCCGGGGGAGGTGCTGTCCCCCTCTGCAAGGGCCTATCTGACCGAGCACCGAGTGCAAGTGACCCGGGCAAAGACTGCCTCCGGTTACCGGACAGAGCGGGGGGAACGGCTGAAAGAAAAGCCGGAACACATGACCCACCTGAATGGGCATGTTCTGGTGGCAAAGACCCACCCCCGCATCCAATTCCGGGGCATGATCGACCTGCTGGAGGGAGAGATTCTCCAGGCTCAGCTGACCGCCCATCAGGAGGGCTGTGAGAAGCTGACCGAGGAGCTGGGGGAGGTCCTGCAGTTTGTGCGGCAATGCATCCGCTATGACGTGCTGGATGAGCCGGTGGGGGAGATGACCCTCTGCGGCCTGACGGCGGCGGAGCTGCGGGAGCACTCCCATCACCCCGAGAAGTATTACGGCCAGGGGCATTTCCTGCCCTCCTATCAGGATGGACCGGTCATGCTCTGGCTGAATCGGGTGCGCACCACGGTGCGCCGCACAGAGCTGGCCGCCTGTGATGCCTGGCCCCCGGAAGCCCCCCACAGCCGTCAGGATATCATTCAGGGGCTGAACCGGCTATCCAGCCTGCTGTGGATTCAGATGATCCGCCTGAAGGCGGGAAAATATGGAGGAACGGCATGGAAACAATGATGGAGCGATTGACCGAGGCGGTGGTGGCCCGGATCGGCCTGGAAATGGAGGCCTCCGGCCGCCATGTGCACCTGTGCCGTGAAGATGTGGAGGCGCTGTTCGGCCCGGGCTATCAGCTGACAAAGGTACGGCCTCTGTCTCAGCCGGGGCAGTTCGTCTGCCAGGAACGGGTGACGCTGACCGGGCCAAAGGGCAGTATTTCCAACGTGGTGATTCTCGGCCCGGAGCGGAAGGAGAGCCAAGCGGAAATCTCCCTGACCGACGCCAACAGCCTGGGGGTGAAGCCCCCGGTGCGGCAGAGCGGCATTCTCAGCGGAACCCCCGGCATTACGGTCAGGAACGGTCACCGGGAAATCCACCTGGACCACGGCCTCATCGTGGCGCAGCGGCATATTCATCTGACCCCGGAGGCGGCGGCAGAGCAGGGTCTGCGGGACGGGCAGGTGGTACGGCTGAAATGTCTAACAGCCCGGCCCACCATCTTTGAGGACGTGGTGGTGCGGGTCAGCCGGCAGAGCGCACCGGTGGTGCATATCGACTATGACGAGGCCAACGCCTGCGGCTTCCGCAAGGGAGATCGGGGTGTGGTGCTCTCGTGACAGAAGAGGCGCTGGTGGAGAAAGCAGTGGAGCGGGTGCTGGAGCAGGTCACCGGAGAACTGGTGCTGGACACCCTTTCCGTAGAGGGAATGATGGAGGTGGGCTATGGCCTTGCCATCTGTCCGGAGGCAAAAACCCTTCTAAGAGCCCTTTTGCAGGGGCGGCGGGTGGCCGTCCGGGGCGGGGGCCTGGAGAGCAGAAGGCTGCCCGCCACGGTCAAACCCGGCCTGCGGCAGCTTTTCCGGGGCGGAGAGGCCCAGCTCAAGCGTCTGGGGGTGGAGATCCTGGAGGACAGGCGGCGGGGAAATCCCCAGCGCCGCATGCTGGTCACTCTGGAGCGGGCCAAGGAGCTGGCGGTCCGGGGAGAGCCGATTCCGCCCGGGGCCATTGTGACCCCTTCGGCGGCGGACTTTTGGAAGGAACAAGGAGGAAGCCTATGAAGATCGGACGGGTGGTAGGCGCTCTGTGGGCTACAAAAAAGGTGCCCGAGCTGGCTGGGATCCCCTTCCTGCTGGTGGAACCGGAGGGCGGCGGGGCGGTGTTCGCCGCCGCCGACTCGGTGGGCGCCGGGCCGGGGGAGCGGGTGCTAATCGCCCAGGGCAGCGCCGCCCGGCTGAACGAACGGCAGCCCCTGGATGCCCGGATCATCGGCATCATTGATGCTGTGGAGAGCTGGAAGGGGGATGGGAATGTCGGTCAATGAAGTGATCGTTTATTTGATGGTGGTTTTCATGGCCCTAGGCGCCATCGACCGCATCATCGGCGGAAAATTTGGCCTGTCCCAGCAATTTGAAGAGGGAATTTTGGCCATGGGTTCTCTGGCTCTGGCAATGGTGGGAATTATCTGCCTGGCCCCGGTGCTGGCGAATTTGCTGCGGCCGGTGGTGGTGCCGGTTTATACTTTCCTGGGTGCGGACCCGGCCATGTTTGCCGGCACCATTCTAGCCAACGACATGGGCGGCGCGCCCCTGGCCAAGGAGCTGGCCCTGACCCCGGAGGCGGGGCAGTTCGGCGGGCTGATCGTGGGTTCCATGCTGGGGCCGACCATTGTATTCACCATTCCGGTGGCCCTAGGTATTTTAAAGCCGGAGGATCAGCACTTTCTGGCTACTGGTGTGCTGGCAGGGGTTATTACAGTGCCCATCGGCAGCCTGATTGGCGGCCTGGTGGCCGGGTTCGGGCTGATCTTTGTCCTGCGGAATCTGATTCCCATCGTTTTGATCGCGGTGCTCATCGCTGTGGGCCTTTGGCTGGTTCCCAAGGGCATGGTGAAGGGCTTTCAGGTGTTTGGCAGGGGCGTGGTGATCGTCATCACCATCGGCCTGGCCGCGGCCATCATTCAGGAGCTGACCGGCCTGACTGTGATCCCTGGCATGACGGATATCCACGAAGGCTTCCAAATCGTGGGAGGGATCGCCATCGTGCTGGCAGGGGCCTTTCCGCTGGTCTATGTGATCACCAAGGCATTTAAAAGGCCGCTGATGAAGCTGGGCAGGCTGTTGGGCATCAACGAGCAGGCGGCGGCGGGCCTGGTGGCCACGCTGGCCAATAACATTCCCATGTTCAACCTGTTCCATGAGATGGATGCTCGGGGGAAGGTTATCAACGTGGCCTTTGCGGTCTCCGCTGCCTTTGTGTTTGGAGATCACCTGGGCTTTACTGCGGGGTTTGACCCGGATATGATTCTGCCTATGATCCTGGGCAAGCTGACTGGCGGTGTGACGGCGGTGCTGGTGGCCCTTTGGATGACCCGGAAAAAGGCAGCGGCATAAAAGGAGGAGGACAAATGGAAACAGTGAATCTGGAGCGGCTGGTTCGGCAGGTTGTGCAGGAACTACTGAGCGGCGGGGTAAAAAAAGTCCCGGTACCCGCCCTCTCCGTGTCCGAAGAGCATCGGCTGGACACGGGAAAAAGCGGAGACCGGGTGTATACACGGGACTTGTTTTCCATTTCAGAAAGCCCGCGCCTGGGGGCGGGGATCATGGAGATGACAGACAGCCGGTTCCCTTGGCATCTGACCTATGATGAGATGGATTATATCATCGAAGGCCGACTGGATGTGGTGGAACAAGGACGCACCACATCAGCCGGCCCGGGGGAACTGATTTATATTCCCAAGGACAGCAAAGTTGAATTTGCTGCCAACGGGCATTGCAGATTTCTCTATTTTGTCTATCCTGCGAACTGGCAGGCTTAGGTACCGAAGGGAAGCAGCCGGTAGAGCTTGCCGTCCGTAGCCAGCATATCTACCGTGTTATCGTCATGGAAGGTCAGCTGATATTCCTTGGTGATGCCGTCGGAGCCATCGGTCATACTGAGGTTGACAACGTCGCCGTTGTCTGTCACAGTCCAGGTGCCGGAATAGGTGGTGCTGACCTTCTCCTTGGTATAGGTTCCGTCCTCAAAGAAGGTCCAGGCAGCGTCGCCGCTTTCGCAGTACCAGAGCGTGGCACAGAGAATGGAGGAATGATCGGAGGGATCCGTTACCACCTCACCTTCGGCAGGGGCGCCCAGTGCAATGGGGTCCGATTCGGTTATGGAGGAGGAGATGGGGGTGGTTGTCTCCTTGCCTCCGCAGCTGCACAGCAGCAGGGCGCAGAGGCAAATGCCGGTGATGAGAGCGAAAATACGGTTCATGTTGGTTCCTCCTTATACTGGAATTTGATCAGATGTCAGTGCTGGAGCCGGTCAGCGGTTGATTTGATAGGTGCCGGCGGCGGTCAGCTCCACACAGGAATTATAATATTCTGTCATGGCGGCAATCATGTAATCCAAATCCTTTACCCCGGCGGTCTCATAGCAGGAGTGCATGGACAGCTGGGCAAGGCCCACGTCAATGGTGTTAATGGAGACCTGGCTGGTGCAGATATTGCCCAGGGTGCCGCCGCTTACCATATCGGAGTGGTTGCTGAACAACTGGCAGGGGATGCCGGCTCGCTTACAGATAATGCGGAAGATGGCGGCAGAGGTGGAGTCGGTGGCGTATTTCTGGCCGCCGTGGAACTTGACCACCAGGCCCTGATTCATCAGGGGATAGGTGGTGGGGTCCGCCTTTTCGGGATGATTGGGATGCTTGGCGTGGGCGTTGTCTGCGGAAACCATGAAGCTGGAGGCCAGAATGGCCCGGTATTTCTGGAAGCCAAGGCCCAGGCTCTCGCTGATGCGGCGCATGGTGGTGTTCAGGAAGTCGGAGTGGGCGCCATTTTTGGTGGTGGAGCCTACCTCCTCATTGTCGAAGAGGGTGACCAAGGACACGGTGTTCTGGTTGCGGCCGGCCAGGAAGCCCTTTGTGACACCGTAGGCGCACTGCAGGTCATCCAACCTGGGGGCGGAGAAGAACTCCCGGTGGGCGCCCCAGACGGCGCCGGGGGTGCGGTTGTACAGGAACAGATCGTGGGCCAGAATGTCAGTGCCCTTTCGGCCGATGGTCTCCGCCACGGTGTCCAGGAAGGTGCCCCGGGCAGTCTCGTCGCCATAGAGGGGCATCATGTCGGTTTGAATGGAGATGGATTCATTGGCGGCGGCGGCCCGGTTCATGTGGATGGCCAGGTGAGGGATCACCAGCAGATCCCGGTCCACATTGACCAGCCGGCTGACCAGCTTGCCGTCCTCCTCCACCACCACGCGGCCAGCCACGGACAGGGGGCGGTCATACCAGGTGACAGGGATCATGCCGCCGTACTTCTCCACGTTTAAGCGGGTATAGCCCTCAGAGCAGAGGTCCATTCTGCCCTTCAGACGGAAGGTGGGGGAGTCAATATGAGCGGCGGAGCAGTGGAAGCTGCGTACCTGACCGAAGGGGATGCGGAATGCAATGACGGAATCTAAATCCCGGCGGACAAAATAGCCCTGTCCTGGCTTCAGATTCCAGGCTTCACCCTCAGACAACTCGGTCATGCCAGCTTCAGAGAACATTTGGCAGAAGTTCTCGGAAGCGTGGAAGCAAGTGGGAGAGTGGGAGATGAACTCAATCAGCTCCTGGGTTGTGTTGTTGGACATGGTTTACAATACCTCGTTTTCTGTTCGTTCAATATCTAATACTGATTCTTGATTAAAAGATTTAATCAAGAATCCCGCGTGCTGTGCACGCGCAAATTGTGCCTGTGGCACAATTTGTCGTCTTATAAAAACTTAACGCGCTTCGCGCTATAAAACGGTTCTGCCAAAGGCATGCTGCGCAAAACCGGTTTAATAAGTTTTAGTATAAGCTAGTATAACATAATCGGATAGAATCGTCAAAGTCTGAGCCATTGTCGATATGATGAAAACTGGCATTGAAATTTTTCTTACATTGTGATACATTATAAATTACACATATGATGAAAGAGCACAAATAGGAAAGATGAAAAATATTTGTTAAGCCACGGCGCTGGCCGCCAGGGCATAGGGCATGGAGAGGAGTTTCATATGGAACAGTATTATATTGGAATTGACCTGGGTGGCACCAATGTGAAGGCCGGGGTTGTGGATGAAGCGGGGAAAATCCTTGCGAAGGTACATATTCCCTGCCCGATCAACGAGGGGGATGAGGCCATCATCTCTGCTGTTGAGGAGGCTACAAAGCTGGCTGTTGAAGTAGCGGGGATCACGCTGGAGCAGGTGGCGTCCATTGGCGTGGGAACCCCCGGTATTGCCAATTCGGAAACCGGCATCGTAGAATATTCCTGCAACCTGCACTTCAACAACACCCCGCTGGGGATTGAGCTTTCCCGGCGCTTTGGCAAGGAAGTTCTGATCGAAAACGATGCCAATGTGGCCGCCTTGGGCGAGCTTTATGCCGGAGCAGGCAAGGGCTACAAGAGCCTGGTGGCCATCACCATCGGCACCGGCATTGGCGGCGGCGTCATCATCAACAACCGGCTGCTGACCGGCTTTAATTTTGCCGGCGCTGAGCTGGGCCATACCGTGATCATCCAGGGCGGCCAGCCTTGTGGCTGTGGCCGGAGGGGCTGCTTTGAGGCTTATGCCTCCGCAACCGCCCTGATCCGCCAGACTAAGGAGTCCATGGAGGCCCATCCCTCCTCCAAGATGTGGGAGATCGTCCAGGGGGACCTGACCCGGGTGGACGGGCGTACTTCCTTTGCTGCCCTGGAGCAGGGGGATGAGGCCGCTGCGGAGCTGATCCAGACCTATGCCGGCTATCTGGCCACTGGCATCACCAATATGGTGAATGTGTTCCAGCCGGAGGTAGTCTGCGTGGGCGGCGGCGTTTCCAATGCGGGAGAAATCCTGCTGGCCCCTGTGCGGGAGATTTTGGATCGGGAGGACTATGCCCGTTCCTCCAAGCGCCGCTGTAAGCTGACCTTGGCCGCTCTGGGCAACGACGCGGGGATTATTGGTGCCGCCATGCTGTCCAAGTTCCAGTAAGCGCAGGAAAGAAGAAGTGGCCGGGATCGGCCACTTCTTTCGGACTGTCTCGAAGAAAGCGTTACTTAAATTCCTGGGCAATGCGTGCGGACTCCGTGACAATCTTCACAGGATGGGTGAAGTCCAGGGTGAACAGATTGATGAAGGATTTCGCATCCACCATGATGGAGTCGTCCAAGGAGTGAAGGAATACGTCTTCGGGAACCTGGCAGGCCAGACGCTGCAGCTTTTGCAGCTCGTCAACGGAATTGAATTTCTTTGTGATAACCATAGGGGGAACCTCCTTATTTGTATTGAAATATAAGTTTATTATACTGAATTATTCCGCAATTTCAAGTGGATTTAAAAGATATTTGCGGAAACAGGAGAAATCTATGAGCCGGATTGACTTACATATTCACACCACTGCCTCTGACGGAACCAAAACGCCCTCCCAGGTGGTGGAGCTGGCCAAGGAGCAGGGGCTGCCCATCATTGCCATCACAGACCACGACACCATGAGCGGCGTGGCAGAGGCCCAGGCGGCTGGACGGCGGCTGGGTGTGGAAGTGATCGCCGGCATGGAGATCTCCACCATCTATCAGGGGGAGGACGTACACCTGCTGGGCTATTTTTTGAATCCGGAGGCGGAGAAGCTGGAGCCGGTGCTGGACTGGAACGTCCAAAGCCGGGAGAAGCGAAACCAGCGGATTGTGGCCGCTCTCCAGGCGGAGGGCTGTCCCATCTCTATGGAGGGGCTGAAAGCGGCTCATCCGGGAACGGTGATTGGCCGGCCCCATATTGCCGGGGTGTTGGTCAGCTGTGGCTGGGCCGAGAGTATCACCGACGCTTTTCAGCGCTATCTGTCCCGGGGGTGTCCCTATTATCAGGACCGGCCCAGAATGCCCTTCCGGCAGGCGGTGGAAGCCCTCCTCGAGGCGGGCGGGGTGCCAGTGCTGGCCCACCCCCTGCAATATCAGTATGTCCCGGAGCAGCTGGAGAGATTTGTGGCCTATGGGGCAGCCTGCGGCGTCAAGGGGCTGGAGGTCTATTACACTGGCTATGACCAGGAGCAGCAGGCCCTTTTGAAGGAACTGGGCAGACGAAACGGGTTGGTGTATACCGGCGGCAGCGATTATCACGGGGACCGAAAGCCCTGGATTCAGCTGGGCACCGGCACCGGGGATTTACGGGTGCCGCTGGAGTGCGCACTTCGCCTGAAACAAATTTGGCATGGAGGTTCTTGACATGCAGTATCGCAGCGATCAAACCGGAAAGCAGCTCTCTATCCTGGGGCTGGGCTGTATGCGATTCCCACGAAAGCGCGGCTCCGTGGATCAGGAGGCGGTGAACCAGCAGATGCGGTTTGCGGTGGACCAGGGGATCAACTACTTTGACACCGCCTACATCTATCCAGGGTCTGAGGAGGCACTGGGACTGGCCCTGGAGACCCTGGGCTGTCGGGATCAGGTTAACATTGCCACCAAGCTGCCCCATTATCTGGTGAAGAAGCCGGGGGATCTGGAAAAGTATTTTACCGAGCAGCTTCGCCGCCTGCGCACCGGCTATGTGGACTATTATCTGATGCACATGCTGCCAGACGTGGCCACCTGGGAGCGGCTTTGCCGGCTGGGGGTGGTGGAATGGCTGGCGAAGAAGCGGGAGTCCGGTCAAATCCGCCAGATTGGCTTTTCCTACCACGGCAACACCCTGGAATTCCAGAAGCTGCTGGAGGTCTATCCCTGGAACTTCTGCCAGGTGCAGTACAACTATGTGGACGAGCGCACCCAGGCTGGCCGGGCAGGAGTGGAAAAAGCGGAGGCTATGGGAATTCCGGTGGTCATTATGGAGCCGCTGCGGGGCGGCCGTTTGGTGGCGGGGCTGCCCCAGGAGGCCAAGGACCTCTTTGCTGCTGCCCAGCCCCAGCGGGGGCCGGCGGACTGGGGCCTGCGTTGGCTGTGGAACCAGAGGGCGGTTACCGTGGTGCTCTCCGGTATGAACTCGATGGAAATGTTCCAAGAGAACTGCCGGGTGGCTTCCCAAGTCCGGGTGGATGGCCTGACCGAAGAGGACCTGCAGCTCTATGAGAGGGTAAAGCAAATCATCACTGCCAAGATTAAGGTGGGCTGTACCGGCTGCGCCTACTGTATGCCTTGCCCAAAAGGGGTGGATATTCCGGGAACCTTCCGGTGCTATAATTCCCTCTATAACGAGGGAAAATTCACCGCGCTGAAGGAATATTACATGTGTACCGCCCTGCGCCGCAATACGGCCCTGGCCTCTCAGTGCGTGAAATGTGGACGCTGTGAGCAGCATTGCCCCCAGGGGATCCAAATCCGAAAGGAGCTGGACAACGCCGTCAAGGCCTTGGAAACTCCCGTGTTCAAGGCGGCCAATCTGATTGCCGGCCTTTTCCGCCGGGAATGACAAAAAGCAAGACAAACCCCCGCCGGAGCTTCATCCGGCGGGGGTTTCAGGCTGTAGAAAAAGACACTTTTGAAAATTTAGCCTGCAAGAGCCTCGAGTTCCGTCAGCTTTCTGACGGAAACAAGTCAAATCATAACGAATCCAAGGACGTGTACCTTGGATTCGTTCCTTAGAGCATGTCAATCAGAGCTTCTTGTATGCCTCCACGATCTCGGCGATATACATATCATGGAAATCGTTATTGGGATAGTTCTTGCCGATCAGCTCCTGATCCAGGAAGGAGTCCGGGGTCAGCGTCTGCCGATACAGCTTGCGGCAAACCAGAACCAGCTCGGCCTCCGCAAAGTAGGGCGTACCCCAGGGGGACTCCTCCACGGTGAAGCCGCAATGGGCGATCTTATCCTCATCCCGGCCACTGGTACGGCCACAATAGACCAGCTGTTCCCGGTATTCCTGGGGCAGGAAGGACAGGGTAAAGGTCTCCTCCCGGTCCACAAACTCCTTGGTGTAGCGCTGAGGACGAATGTATACGGTGGCGGCGGGTTTATTCCACATCACGCCCACGCCGCCCCAGCTGGCGGTCATGGTATTGCAGTTCTCCTTTGTTCCGGCGGTGATCAGCGTCCATTGGGTGCCGATGAGGGCGAAGGGGTTGAAGGTCAGGGATTTGGGATCAATTTTAGTCAGCATAGAATCCACTCCTTGAAAAGAATTTTGATTAAAGGTGAAGCAGCAGCCTTGCGAATTGGAAATAGATCAGCAGGGAGATGGCGTCCACAATGGTGGTGATAAAGGGGGAGGCCATGACTGCGGGGTCAAAGCCGATCTTATCCGCCAGCATGGGCAGGGTACAGCCCACCAACTTGGCGCAGACAATGGTAAGCAACATGGTGGCGCAGACCACCAGGGCCACCATGGGGGTGATACCTTTGTTGTGGAAAAGCATGCCATCCACCAGCATAATCTTGGCAAAGTTGACGGCGGCCAGGGTGGCGCCGCAGATGATGGCCACCCGCAGCTCCTTCCAGATCACCCGGAGAATATCCCGGAACTCTAAGTCACCCAGAGACAGGGCGCGGATGATGGTAACGGAGGCCTGGGAGCCGGAATTTCCGCCGGTATCCATCAGCATGGGGATAAAGGCAGTCAGGGCCACGAAGGCGGACAGGGAGTCCTCAAAGGAGGTGATGATTTGGCCGGTGAAGGTGGCGGAGACCATCAGCAGGAGGAGCCAGGGAATGCGGGATTTCCAGGTTTCGAAAATGCCGGTTTTCAGATAGGGCTTATCGGTGGGCAGAATGGCCGCCATCTTTTCAATGTCCTCGGTGACCTCTTCTTCCATGACGTCCACTGCATCGTCAACGGTGATAATGCCCACCATGCGGTTTTCCTGATCCACCACGGCCAGGGTCAGCAGGTCGTACTTGTTGAACATCTCAGCCACATCCTCCTGGTCGTCGGTGGTGGTGGCATAGATGACATTGGTGTCCATGATGGTTTCCAGCTTGGTGGTGTAGGGGTTCATCAGCAGATCCTTGACGGTGACAACGCCCTCCAAATGGCGCTGGGCGTCAGTGACAAAGAGAATATAGATGGTCTCCATGTCCTGACCGTGGGCGCGGATATAATCAAAGGCAGCACCCACGTCCATGGCCTTTTTCACCGCCAGATACTCGCTGGTCATAATACTGCCAGCGGAATTTTCCGGATAGTTGAGAAACTGGTTGATGATGGTGCGGGTTTCGGGGGTTGCATTTTCCAGCACACGGCGAACCACGGCGGCAGGCAGCTCCTCCAGCATGTCGACGGCGTCGTCCACGTACAGATCCTCCACAATGCGCTTCAGTTCGACGTCGCTCATGCCGCTGATCAGGTTGCCCTGGTTATCCGCAGGCAGGAATGCAAAAACTTCCACGGCAAGCTCCTTGGGCAGCATGCGATACACCAGGGCGCCCTTTTCGGGGCCAAGGCGGTCGGAGACCTCCTCCAGGAACTCTGCAATATCCGCTTCGTTCCATTCGGAGAGAATGGATTTCAGCAGGCGGTACTTCTTTTCCCGGATCAGATCCAGAAGTTCATCCAGATTTTCCAGTGTATAAGTTTGTGTGTTCAATGTTGTCTACCTCCTTACAGAAACAGTGTCAGTGTTCGGTCGGAAGCAGAAAAAACAGACTCAGGCTCAGCACCTGACGGGGGACGGGAACCAGAACGGTTGCCCGGGGCCGGGGTCTTGGGTTGACTGGCCGGATTCCGCGATTCTGCAACTTCGACTATCGCCTTCCATTCGGTTCTCATCTCCTTTTTTGCGTTTTAAGTATCACAATTTGAAATCAGCCGGGACTGATCCTTCTATATCCTAGTCTATTTTGCCGCAAAATGCAACCGCAAATTCCCCTACAATCCCTTCAAAAAGAAATTTGATCTTCATGCAGATTTCTTGACCAAAGGCGGGACAGTGG
>CAZVVH010000021.1:0-15299 GCA_964630475.1 uncultured Oscillospiraceae bacterium
GTCCGCCATTTGGATACAAAGGGCCTGCTGATCCTCCGCAAACTCTATATGGGCCCCCGGGCTGATCTCCGGCACGATTTCCCGGGCAATCCCTTGGGCCTTTGCATAGCGCCGCAGGATTGTATGCACTCTGGCCACCACCTCCCGCAATTCAAAGGGCTTGTAATATAATCGTCGTCACCGGACTCCAGACCATACAGCTTATCATCAATGGTATTGCGGGCAGTCAGCATAATGATGGGCACATTAAACCGCTCTGTCAGGATCCTGCACACATCCACGCCGCTGATATCCGGCAGCATCCAGTCTAGCAGCACAATCTGGGGCTTTGTCTGCTCCGCCGCCTCCGCGCCCGTGCCCCCGTATAGGCGCAGGTAACCTGAACACCCTGCTTCTCAAAGCCGTATCGGAGAATCTCCGCAATGGGCTTTTCATCCTCTATAATCAAAATTCGCGTTCCTCTCATGGATCTCTTCACCTCAATGGACATTTTAAAGGAAAGTTATTTCCAAGTTGTAAAAAAGTTATAACAATGTATAAAGGCCCGCAGCATCAGCTGCGAGCCTCAATGAAGAAACGGTTATTCGCGGTTTGCGCTGGCGACAAACGCGGCGATATCATCGGGGTGGGTAACAGAATAGCGATCCTCCGGAGGATAGACCGCACCGCCGAAGTAGATAGCGGGATTGCCGGCAGTGCTACGGTCGTAGACAGTACGGTGCATGGCGGCGTGCATCTGGGTGGTGCCGGTCATTTCCCGGACCCAGGGCGCGTTCTCTACAGTGATGCCGGCACCGGGCAAAATCTGAATCCGTCCGGCAGCATACTCGATCATCTCCTTCAGGGTAAAAATGCCCTCGGGAACGGTGGGCTTCTGTCCGCTGGACAGCACACGGGTGACCCCCAACTCCATCAAAATATCCAGGGCAGCCTTCCAGTCGGGAACCACATCGATGGCGCGGTGAAAAACGGATTCCTTATCGCCGATGATCTCCAAAATCTCCTTGGTACGCTCTACATCCACGGTGGCATCCTCATGCAAAAAGCCAAAGACAATGCCGTCAGCGCCATTGTCAAGAAAAATCCTGGCGTCGGCCAAAATGGTCTCATATTCCGTCTCCGTGTAGCAGAAACCGCCCTCCCTGGGCCGAACCATACACATGACCTTCAGATCAGGGCAGTGCTTTTTGACCGTGAGAAGTTCGCCCAGCGTGGGGGTCAGGCCGCCATGGAACAGGTCGGAATTCAACTCAACCCGGCGTGCGCCGCCCTGATAGGCGGCAATGGCGTCCGCAGCGGAGCCGCAGCAGCACTCAAACATGATATTCTTCATAATATACCTCCATAATATGGTGTAATCGCTAATATGCTCATTATACTGGTTCCTTACAAATTGTCAAGCGAGGACTTCTCCGGTGAAAGACTTAAAAATCATCAAACGAAGCCTCATAAATGGCCTCTGAAATCTTTGTCAGTTCTAACGGTTTTTTAAAATTATCACGGATAAAATTTATCAAAAGTATATATAAGATGTTGACATGGAGGATGAAATCAGCTATTCTGTAGCCAAGGTGGACCAAATCGAGATAAGATGTGGTACACAAACAAGAAAAGGAGATGTATCAAAAATGAAAAGCATGAAAAAGCCGCTGGCTTTCCTGCTCGCTCTGGCAATGGTCGCATCTGTCACAGCCTGCGGCTCAACGTCAACCCCGGAAACCTCCACCACGCCCTCAGCTGCACCTGCTGAGGAAACCCCTGCTGGTACTGAGACTCCCAACCAGGAAGGTGAAGTCCTGCAGGAGGCCACCGGTACTGGCCTGTCCGCAGACAATGATCTGGTTATTGCCATTGAAGGCGGCGTGGGTTCTCTGGATCCCATGAACTATTCCGACACCAACTCCATTTCCGCTGCCGGCGGTATGTATGAGTCTCTGGTTACCTTTGACGAGAACCGCGACATCGTTGGTCTGCTGGCCACCGACTGGGATATTTCCGAGGACGGCCTGACCTACACCTTCACCCTGCGCGAGGACGTCAGCTTCCATGACGGCACCCCCTTCAACGCTGACGCTGTGGTTGCCAACTTCGACCGTCTGCTGGACAAGGACAACGGCCTGTCCCAGACCACCCGTTGGTACAAGACTGAAGCAGACGGCACTTCCGTTCCCCGTGTCACTGTCACTGCTGTTGACGAGTTCACCGTTCAGTTCCAGCTGCTGGAAGGCTGGTCCTCCTTCCTCAACGTTCTGACTCTGAACACCTACATCAGCCCTGCCACCATTGAAGAGTATGGCAATGATCTGATGTATCATCCCTGCGGCACCGGCCCGTATGTCTACAAAGAGTGGGTTGAGGGTGACCGCGTTGTGATGACCCCCAACGAGAATTACTGGGGCGAGGTTCCCACCGTTGACTCCGTCACCATCCTGACCGTTCCCGAGGCCGGCACCCGTACCGCAGGCCTGCAGACCGGCGAATATGACGTGGTTTACCCCATGACCTCTGACCAGATCGCCGCTGTTTCCAGCGACAACAACATTACCATCACCAGCACTCCCTCCAACATCATGCGCTATGTCACCCTGAACGCTGATGTTCCCGCTCTGAGCGATCTGCGTGTCCGTCAGGCAATCAACTACGCAGTTGACAAGGATGCGTATGTCCAGGTTATGTACTCTGGCTATGCCACTATCGCCGATTCTGTATTCCCCTCCACCATTTCCTACTATGAGTCTCAGGAAATCTATCAGTTTGACCTGGAGAAGGCTCAGTCTCTGATGGACGAGGCAGGATATTCTGACGGTTTCGACCTGACCATCTGGTGCGACAATACCACCCAGGAGATCAAGGGTGCTACCTTTATTAAGCAGCAGCTGGCCCAGATTAACATCAATGTGGAAGTCGTTCCCTATGATGCCGGCACCATGGATGCTGATATCTATGTTGAGCGGGATGAGGCCACCGTTCAGATGTGGTATGTGAACTGGTCTGCATCCAACTTCTCCGCTGACTCCACCGTCCGTGCTCTGCTGTACAGCGGCATGGAGCCTCCTGTCAGCGCCAACACCGCTTACTATGAGAACGCGGAGTTCGACCAGGCTTTGGACGAGGCTCTGCTGACCGCCGATACCGAAGAACAGGCAGCTCTGTACGCAAAGTGTCAGGAGCTGGCATGGGCTGACTGCCCCTGGATCTTCCTGGCTGTGGACAACGTTCTGGCTGCGTCTCAGTCTTACGTGTCCGGCGTTTCCATCAACCCGGACGGCCGCATTGTCTACGGTACCGCTGCCCTGGCTCAGTAATATTCTCCAGTATCCTACACAATTTGTAGTACGCGCGAGATAAAATAACGTCCGAGCGGGTGCCGTCTTGTTCCTAAGGCGGCACCTTGTTTTAAACAAGTTTTGCAGAGACTTTAAGGGAGGGGTTCTCATATGCTTCGATATGCTGTCAAGCGAATCTTGAGTGCAATTCCTCTATTGCTGGTAATTTCGTTCTTGATCTTTATGTTCATTCACTTGATTCCCGGCGATGCCGCCCGGCTTGTGGCCGGCAAAGAGGCTACCAGCTACGAGGTTGAAATTGTACGTACACAACTGGGGTTGGATCAGCCCCTGCTGAAGCAGTACCTGATTTACATGAAGGGTCTGTTCACCCTTGATCTTGGTAACTCCATCAAAAATGGCGCTACCGTGTTTGATACTCTGGCGCCCCGTTTTATGCCCACCATTAAGCTGACCCTGTTGGCCATTGTATGGTCCGTGGTCATCGGCACGGTTTTAGGCATTTTAGCTGCCGTGAAACGCGGCAAAATCCTGGACTACGTCTGCATGGTCGTGGCAATTTCCGGCATCTCCGCTCCCAGCTTCTGGCTGGGCTTGATGCTGATCCAGCTGTTCTCTGTCAAATTGGGCTTGTTCCCGGTGTCAGGTCTGAGCGGCTGGAAGAGCTACATCTTACCAGCCTTTACCATGGGCTGCGGTGTCATGGCAATTATTGCCCGGTTTACCCGCTCCTCCATGTTGGAAAATCTGAAGGAAGATTACATCCGTACGGCGCGCGCCAAGGGTTTGCGTGAGTCCTTGGTCATTCTGCGCCACGCGTTTAAGAATTCTCTGATTCAGGTCGTCACAGTTGTGGGACTCCAGATCGGTGGCTTGCTGACCGGTTCCGTTATGGTCGAAACAGTGTTCGCCATCAACGGTCTGGGCCGCCTGCTGGTGGACTCCATCGGCAACCGTGACTATAAGGTTGTTCAGGCATTGCTGATGTTCTTCTCCGTGGAGTATATCGCCATCAACCTGATCGTCGATATTCTCTACGGCGTACTGAATCCGAAGATTCGGTATGATTAAAGGAGGTGCGCAATATGTCTGAAGAATTTAAAGTAACTCCTCCGGAAGAGGAAAAAGATTTTTCTGAGGCTGAAGCCCTCCCGGTGGCCCAAAAGCAGTTTAAGGTATACGCAAAGAAGTTTATCAAGAAAAAGACTGCTGTGATCTCTTTAGCCTTTATTTTGTTATTGATTATCATCGCAATCATTGGTCCTTATATTGCACCCTATGACGCGGACGCCCCGGATTACATGAATTTGCTGTCCGGTCCCAGCAGTGCCCATTGGTTCGGCACAGATGAGTTCGGCCGGGATGTGTTCAGCCGGATTCTGGTAGGCACCCGTCTGTCTTTGAGCTGCGCACTGATCGCCGTTATCGTTGGTACTGCCCTGGGTACCGTGCTGGGCCTACTGGCCGGCTACTACGGTGGCATTATCGAGTCCATTGTCATGCGCGGCTGTGATATTCTGTTCGCTTTCCCGGATATCCTGCTGGCCATCGCTATCGTGGCAATCATTGGTTCCGGCACCATCAACGTGGTCATCGCTGTGGCCGTGTTTACGGTACCTTCCTTCGCGCGAATTATGCGAAGCGCCACAATTCAGGTGAAAAGCTCCCTTTATGTTGAGGTGGCCAAGTCCCTGGGCGGAAAGGACCGTCGGATCCTCTGGGTACATATCTTCCCTGGCACCATCCAGTCCATGATTGTCAACTTTACCATGCGCATCGGCACTGCCATTCTGGCAGGCGCGTCCCTGAGCTTCCTGGGCTTCGGCGCAGACGTCACCGTTGCTGAGTGGGGCGCTATGCTGTCCACCGCCCGGAACTATATGACCACCGCACCCCACTTGGTCTATGCACCCGGTATCCTGATTTTCCTCACGGTTCTGGCCTTCAACCTGCTGGGCGACGGCCTGCGGGATACGCTGGATCCGAAGCTTAAGTAAAGGAGGGAGAAATTATGGCAGAAAAATTGTTGGAAGTCAATGGCCTGACCACCCAATTCAAAACGGGTAAGAAAACGGCCGTGACCGCGGTAAATAACGTCACTTTCTCCTTGGAGCGAGGGGAAATCCTGGGTCTTGTAGGCGAATCCGGCTGCGGCAAATCCGTTACCTCCCTGTCCATTATGGGCTTGTTTGAGGATACGGCCGGCCGCATTGCCGCCGGTGAGATTCTCTTTGACGGTCAGGACCTGACAAAAATGGATAAGAAAGATCTGCGCTCCATTCGCGGTGAGCGTATCTCCATGATCTTCCAGAATCCCATGAGCTCTCTGAACTCCTGCATGAGAGTGGATACACAGCTGATCGAGGCAATTCGGCTACACAACGATGTGACAAAGTCAGAGGCCCGCCAGCGTGCCTTTAATATGCTGGCTGCCGTGGGTATCCCCGATCCGGATCGGACCCTGCGCAGCTATCCCCATCAGCTTTCCGGCGGCATGAGCCAGCGTGTTATGATCGCTATGGCACTGTGCTGCGAGCCGGAAATGATGATCGCAGACGAACCCACCACCGCCCTTGACGTGACCATTCAGGCTCAGATTTTGGAGTTGATGAAGGAAATCAAGGATAAGAATAACACCAGCATCCTGCTTATCACCCATGACCTGGGCGTGGTGGCAGAAATGTGTACCCGCGCATTGGTCATGTATGCGGGGCGCATTGTGGAGGAGGCTTCGGTGGAGGATCTGTTTGCAAATCCCATCCATCCTTACACCATTGGCCTGATTGCTTCTGTGCCCAAGCTTGGCAGCGGGGTCTCCAGCCTGCCCAGCATCCCAGGCAGCGTGCCCGATCTGTCGGCCATGCCGGAGGGCTGCAAGTTTGCTCCCAGATGTAAGTATGCCACCGATCTTTGCCGCCAGGCCGAGCCGGAGCTGAAGGAAGTTCCCGGCGGAAACGGGCGCAAGTGCCGTTGTCATCTCTTTGGCAGCGGAGAAGGAAAGGAGGCATAAACCATGAGTGAGCCTATTGTTTCGGTCCAGCATGCGGTAAAGACGTTTAAAGCCGGTTCCGGTTTAGGCGGCAAAAAGAAGGTTGTTCACGCGGTAAACAATGTATCCTTTGACATTATGCCTGGCGAGACCTTCTCTCTGGTGGGTGAGTCCGGCTGCGGCAAGTCCACCACTGGCCGGCTGATCAATCACCTCTATACACCGGACTCCGGCAAGGTCATCCTAGATGGCAAGGATATTTCCAAGCTTCCGGAAAAGGAAATGCGCCCGCTGCGCTCCGATGTCCAGATGATCTTCCAGGATCCCTATGGATCCCTGAATCCCCGTATCAAAATCCAGGATCAGATTGGTGAGCCACTCCTGCTGCACACCAAGCTGAGTGCCGGCGAGCGCCTGAAAAAGGTGCAGGAGCTGCTGCGTCTGGTGGGCCTGAGCGCTTCCCATGGCGAGCGTTTTCCCCATGAGTTCTCCGGTGGTCAGCTGCAGCGTGTGGGCATTGCCCGAGCCATTTCTGTGAATCCCAAGGTCATCATCGCCGATGAGCCGGTCTCCGCACTGGACGTGTCTATTCAGGCACAGGTGCTGAACCTGATGAAAAAGCTTCAGGCAAAGATGAACCTAACCTACCTCTTTATCAGCCATGACTTGAGCGTGGTGGAAATGATCTCTGACCGCATCGCGGTTATGTATCTGGGCACCATCGTAGAGATTGCGGACAAGCGTGATCTGTATGCTATGCCCATTCACCCCTACACCCAGGCACTGCTCTCCGCCGTGCCCATTCCCGATCCCACGGTAAAGAAGGATCGTATTCTGCTGGAGGGCGATATCCCCTCCCCCGTGAATCCGCCCTCCGGCTGCCTGTTCCACACCCGCTGCCCCTACTGCACCGAACAGTGCAAGCAGCAGCGGCCTGAGATGAAGGATTTCGGCAATGGTCACCAGGTCAAGTGCCACTACGCAGAGAAATTCACCGGCAAGAAAGCTGAATAAAGGAATCCCTCCGCTTTGAAATTCAAAGCGGAGGGAACTTTTTATTGGCCTAATCGGGCAATGCACTGATTCAGGTTCAAGGTCAGTTCAGCGGTGCCCACCTGGTAGCCGCAGGTACCGTAATAGCCGCGATGGCCGGAGTCGGTCAGCACCAACAGGGGCCAAACGCCAGTCTCCAGAAACATCTTCCGCGCCAGCATAGTGGCGGTAGCCTGGAAATCATCGAAATAGAGTTCCGCGCCGGGGACGGCCGCCAACGCCTTGTTCAGCGTAGGATCAGACAGGTCGCCTTGATTGCGGAGAATGTAGACCAGCTTTAATCCATGCTCCATGGCATCGGTCATAGCGTCCCGCGCCCCGACGATCTCGTTCAAGATATGCTCCGTGGGTTCCTTGCTGACATCCAGGTAAATCAGCACAGTGCGGCCGGATAACAGCTTATCAGAAGAGAGATCAGTTCCCTCCGCTGTTTTCAGAGAAAAGCGCTCCAGCTTGCTATTGCTCAGCATTTCCTCCGGGGATGCCTGTCGGAGGGTCAGCGGCAGCTCAACACGTTCCCCGTCCTGAAGGGTAAAGTGGGTCATGCGGCAAAGCTGGCTGCCATTGGGCAGTCGGGAGGCGGTCAAGAGGCGATATTCACCGGATGTGACAGGAATGCAGAAGGGATCTTCCAGGTTTTCGCCAGTGTCGTTGGCGTAATTTAAGGTGACGTACCGGCTGGCGGCCTCATCCCAACGGGCCAGCGTGTAGTTGTTTGCATAGACAAAACGCACGTTCTCCTGGGGAATCAACTGGATGGTGCAGCAGCGGGCCTGTACAGTCTGATGGCTGACACAGTGATAGGATCCATCCCGCCAATACTCAGCGGATTCATCCGCCGGATTGATGCGGGCGGGAACGCCGAAGGTCCGCATGCCAGCCACAAACAGTAGCCGCCGCCCCTTCTCATCAGAGAGGCCTGCGGCAAACACTGCGCTGGGCTGCATAGACAGCAGCGGATAGTATTTGGCCTGGCCATCAGGGAAGCTGGCATAGATATAATCCATAAAAGACTGGGGATCCGCTGCGAAAGCGGCCTTCTCCTCTTCCGTGAAGGCCCCCTCCAATACCGGACGCCAATTTTCAATCATCTCATGTCGGATACGGGGATTAAGCACCTCTTCCACAAAATGCTCGGCGTTGGAATATCTCAAGGCGAACTTCCAATGTCCCTGGAGAATATCACAGGTGATATCCCGATAATCCTTGGTAGCTATGGATTGGAGCATCCTCTTTGCCAGCTCCCGCTGTCCTGGTTTGCGGGAGCCGTAGAAATGGAACAGCTCCGGCGCATTTCCGCCGGCCAGGTGCAGCATCTCCTGCCACTGGCTGTCCAACTGGTCATATTCCGCCTGGTAGTAGCCCTGAATCCGCTGATTGCGCAGGAGGGCGCAGTTGGCCAAGGTCTTGGCATTCTCAATCTGCTGGCCCTCAGTCAGAACCGTTCGGTTCTTGGAGGTGGTTGAGGGCGGGATGCAGTCCAATTCCGTGGTTCCGCTCAGCGGCACACGGGGAGTCAGCGTCAAGATACATTCACAGGCATCGCCGGTGATCGCCAGCTCCTCCATGGCAAAAAGCCCGTCCTTATATGCCTCCACATGGGCGGTAAAGCGGCCCACCTGGATCCGAACCTGCCCCCGCTGATCGGTAATTCCATTCATCACTGTCCGGAGTGCCGCCATATTCACCACATCCAAATGGACCTTGGCGCCGGGAACCGGCACGCCGGCCTCGCTCTGAACGGTCAGCGTCAGATCACAAATTTCGGCATAGTGATGGGTGACATTATAGTAACTGGAACTCCCCCGGGTTTCAAACAGCTGTTCCTCCTCCATCCCTTCGCCGATGTAGTCAAAAAAAGTGCGGTAGCACTCGATGGGGGCACGGCTGGAGGCATCGGTAAACCAACCCCGATTGAGAACCGGCTCCGGTTCACAGGCGCCAAGGAAGGCCCAGCGCCCATTAACATAAACCTCCACCCAGGCGTGGTTATCATCGCAGTGGACCCAATAGGGGACATAAATCTGACGGGCGGGAATACCCACACTGCGATAGGCGGTAACGGCGAAGGTGGACTCCTCACCGCAGCGCCCCAGTCCGGTTCGATAGGCGGCTATGGGGCTTTCTGTGCGGTCGTTGGTGCTCTGGTAGGTCATGTTCTCGCAACACCAGCGGTTAACCTCCAGCGCAGCATCGGTCTCACTGAGACCGGTCAGCCGATGAGAGATCAAGTCATGGAAAAAGGTACGGCAATCCGTTAAGTCCTCGGAGTTGATCCGGGGATAAAAAACAAAATGCAGGAAATAGTCCTCAGGAATATCCCGGCAATACGGGCTGTGCTCCCGCAGGAAAAGTCCATGACGCACATATCTCATCAGAATATCAGTGGGGACACTGGCAATGTCAGAGATGGGAAGGGTGGCATAGAGCAGCTTGAGCAGCACCGCCTCATCCCCACTGACCTGAGCCAGGTTATTTTTCAGCCCTTCAGTCAGACCGCCCATGCCAGGCAGCGCAGCCTGCCAAGCAGCCTCTGTATATTGTTTCAGTTGTCCAGACAACATATCAGCAGTCCTCTTTCAGTTGTATTTTCAGCACGGTATCAATGGGATCATGCAAAACCGGATTTGGCCCCAGATCAAGGAAGCAGACATCAGGGTAGTCACTATGGACCCAACTGGTGGAAATCGCCACCTCACTGCCATCACAGAGCCGGGTAACGGAAGCGATCTGGCTCTTCTTCAGCTGGGGAACTGGCAGGGGGCCAATGGAGTTTTCATAGACATGAAGATAGAGCGTATTCCCCTTCCGGGTAAAGCGGCCGCAGTCCGGCTTGGGCAGGCCTGCCCTGCCGCAGCCATAGATGCTCTCGCAGTTGTCATGCATCCAAGCGCCGATTTCCTTCAGAATCTGGACAGATTCCCGGGGAAATTCTCCTGTGGCCATGGGGCCTACGTTCAGGATCATATTTCCGCCCTTGCTGACGCACTCCACCAGCTTTTTGATAAGCAGTCCAGCAGGCTTGAAGTCGTGGTCGTCCCGGGCATATCCCCAGTTGTTGTTCATGGTAACGCAGCTCTCCCAGCAGAGCTCCCTGCCCTGGACATCCTTCAGGCCATCCGGCGGAATCATCTTCTCCGGGGTGACAAAATCGCCATGATAGGGGGTGGGCTTACATTCCCAAAGGGAGCCAAAGCCCTCGCCGCTGACCTCCAGCCGATTATCGATAATAATATCGGGCTGAAGCAAACGCACCATGCTCATCAGCTCAGCGGCGTGCCACTTCTCCCCTCTCATATCATCATAGGAAAAATCAAACCACAGCAGATCCAGCTTGCCATAGTTGGTGCACAGCTCCCGCACCTGGTTGTGGTAATACTCAATATATCTCTCCCAAACCCGGTTTTCGTTGCTCTGGGTGGGATCGTCCCGCAGTGGATGATAGCGGTCTCCATAGTGGGGATAATCAGGGTGATGCCAGTCCAACAGAGAATAATAAAGGCCAACCCGCAGCCCCTCTTCCCGGAGCGCATCCACATATTCGCGGATAATATCTCGGCCAAAGGGCGTATTTGTGGATTTATAATCGGTGTATTGCGAGTCAAACAGGCAGAAGCCGTCATGGTGTTTGGCCGTCAGCACCACATACTGCATACCGGCTTCCTTTGCCGCCCTTGCCCAGGCACGAGCGTCAAAGTGCTTGGGATAAAAGGAATCAAAGAATGGCTGATAATCTTCAAGGGTGATGTTTTCATAGCTGCGCACCCACTCGCCTCGGGCGGGGATTACGTAAAGCCCAAAATGAAGGAACATACCGAAACGGGCATTCTGAAACCAGGAAATACGACGCTGATATTGGTCGGGATCAAATTGATACATGATAAACGCCTCCCTCTTTTTCCGTACAAGTATAGCATAAGGGTTTTGTGAATTCAAGGAAGTGCAGCTTTGGCACCTTAGCAAAACTTTGTCTGCAAAAGCAAGGTTTTTTCGGTGGAATGTTCCTATGGGTTGTGGTATAATATTGAAAAGTACGGACAGTATCCTTTGTTTTAGGCCTGTCTTCTCGCCCGATCGGGGTGGGCGAAAAAGTCATGTATCATACGGAGGAAAAAGACAGCAAGGGCGATGTCTGCGGCCTTGCTGTGCATATTAGAAAGACACATGGACATCAATTCTATCAGCGGGGCGCGGACATTCCGGTTTTTAGAGCAATTTGATTACATCCGCGCAGCGGGCACTGCGGCAGAGAAAAACGCAGCCCAAACAATTTTTTCAGAACTGAAGCAAATGGGTCTGGCACCCCGCATACACCGTTTTTCATTTAGCAGTTATGATGTCAGGGAAGCCCGCCTGATTGTTACGAAACCCTTTACAAAAGAATACACCGTCACCGGCTATGTGTACAGCCACAACACTCCGCCGGAGGGCTTGAAGGCAGAGTTCATCTTTGTGGAAGAAGGAGACGATGTCAGCCTGTCCAAGGCTCGCGGCAAAATCGCCATGATCAGCCATCAGGTCCATGCGGGAGATTACGAGAAGCTGGAGCAGGCCGGCGCAGTTGGTTTCATTTCGGTTACCGGCACCCCCTTGGACCAGGGAGCAGACCGGATCCCGATGGAATATCATGTGCGGAACATCAAATCCCCTCAGCTTACCGGCTTGAACCTCCACTATTGCGACGCCCGTGAATTGGTGGAACGGGGCGCAGAAGAGGTCACCATAATCCTGCGGCAGCAGACAACAGTAATTCGTTCTCAAAATGTGACCGTACGTATTCCCGGATCCAATTGTCCCCAAGATATCCTCGCGCTGAGCGCCCACTATGATTCGGTTTCCGCTGGCAAAGGGGCTTACGACAACATGTCGGGCGCGGCCATTGTGATGGAAATTTGCCGCTACTTCGCCCAGCATCCGCCCCAGCGAACCTTAGAGTTCCTGTTTCTTGGCGCAGAAGAGCGTGGGCTGAAAGGCAGCCAGGCATTTTTGGCGGAGCATCAGCCGGAGCTGCACCGTTATCAGCTGAACCTGAACGTGGATCTGGCAGGGCAGCTGGTGGGCGGCACCGTGCTGGGAGTGACCGCGGGAGAGGATCTCTGCGCATTGCTGGACAAGCTGGTTTGGCAGTGTGGGATCGGGGCCAGGATTCGTCAGTCTGTTTGGACCAGCGATTCCAATTCCTTCGCGCTGCACGGCATTCCAGCTGTGACACTGGATCGGGATGGCTTTGGCATGCACACCCGCTATGACACCATTGACCTGATCTCCGCCTGGGCCTTGGAGCGGGATGCCCGGCTGTTGGCCTATGTTGCAGATTGCATTGATAAGATGGACACGCTGACCTTTGAACGTCATATCCCCGGAACAATGCAGATTGAATTGGAGCGTTATTTCCGGGAATAACCATGCAGCAAGGAGTATTCCACATGAAAGATGATACAGAAAATAAAAAGCAGTTTTTTTCCAGAGAAAACAACTGGTACAATCGGAACTGGGTCGTGCAGAGGCGGGCAGGTCAAAAGGGCCGGGGAACCTATATTTATGTGGGCACCTATTATGATCTCCAGCCCAAGGAACAGCGGCTGAGGCTGAGGGTCACAGTGGCAGTGAGCACTATCATTCTGGTAGTGGTCTACCTTTTGCTGGCACTTTCGGATACCCAAGGCTCCACCAGCAGTTATGTGGGGTATCCCTGTGCCTTTGGGATTCTTCCTCTGCTGTATTACTGTATGGGCGCATTCTGGTATGCTTATACCGGCGAGAAAATGACGTATCGCCGCTATCATGCATCGGAAAAGCGGTTGAAAACTGCCGGTTGTCTGGGCCTGATCTGTATGGTTATCACCGGCGTAGGCGAGCTTGTATTTATTGTACTGCATCTGGGCCAGATTCATTTCACATCGGAAATGCTCTATTTGATCGGTGTTGTAATTTGTATTGGTCAATATGTGATGGTTTTGCGGCAAATTCGCCAAAATCCCATGCAGCCGGTGGAATCGTAAGTACATAACATATGGGCACGGGAATGTTTCCTGTGCCCATTTGAGTTTGTCGAATTTCTATAACCTCATTTCATGTATATCATCATTGTGGAATACTGTTTTCAGACAATTCACGGCGAAAGGGTGTTATCCCCTTGACTTTACAGTCAAATTATACTAATCTATAATTACAATATCGGGATTTTTATTAATTTTTACTTTTTGGAAAGGAGCGGTTCCTATGAAGCTAAGTTTTTTCGGCGCTGCCCATGCGGTGACCGGTTCCTGTCACTGTATCTCCGCCTGTGGTAAACATATTCTCATTGACTGCGGCCTCCAGCAAGGCCGCGATGAACAAGACAACCGCTATCTGCCCTTTGTCCCCTTTCTCATCGACTACGTGATTGTCACTCACGCCCACATCGACCACTCCGGGCGCATCCCGCTGCTGGTCAAACAGGGCTTCACTGGGCCGATTTACGCCAGTTCCATGACCTGTAAGCTGATGGACATCATGCTGCGGGACTCAGCCCACATTCAGGAAAGCGATGCCGCCTGGGAAAACCAGAAGGGCCGCCGGGCGGGCAAGGTGCCGGTAGAGCCGCTCTACACCCTAGCGGATGCCCAGGCCGCAATCACACAATTGGCCCCCGTGGAATACGGACAGAGGGTGTCTCTTTGCGACGGCATCTCCTTCCGGCTGACCGACGCCGGCCACCTGCTGGGCAGCTCCTATGTGGAGCTGTGGATCCGCGAGGACGGCATAGAAAAGAAGCTGGTATTCTCCGGCGACATCGGCAACGTGGAACAGCCTATCATTCGGGATCCCCAGCCCATCCAGGATGCGGATTATGTGATTATGGAGTCTACCTACGGCGATCGAAACCACTCCGCCCCTGTCAGCTATACGGAATCACTGGCTGAGATTCTGAACGAAACCTTCCGCAAGGGGGGCAATGTGGTCATTCCCTCCTTTGCTGTGGGCCGCACCCAGGAGCTGCTCTACTTCCTGCGGGAGATTAAGGAGCGGCACCTGGTCTCTTCCCTGCCTCACTTCCCCGTGGTCGTGGACAGTCCCCTGGCTTCAGAGGCCACAAAGATCTTCTCTGGAAACCTGACCGGTTATCTGGATGAGGACGCCATTTCTGTTCTCCAGCGAGGCTCCGGGCTGTTTCAGCTGGACGGCCTGACGCTCTCCTGTACCAGCGAGGAATCCAAACAACTCAACACAGATCCCAGCCCAAAGGTCATCATTTCCGCCTCCGGTATGTGCGAGGCAGGCCGCATCCGTCACCATTTGAAACACAACCTGTGGCGGCCGGAATGTGCCGTGGTCTTTGTGGGCTTTCAGTCCCCCGGCACTTTGGGCCGCAGCTTAATAGAGGGCAAAAAATACGTTCGCCTGTTTGGGGAGGATGTGGCGGTCAATGCAAAGATCGTCAACCTCCAGGGATTGTCCTCCCATGCAGACCACGACCACCTGATTGAGTGGGTTCAGCAGTTCGACTGTCCCAAGCCCGCCCAGGTTTTTGTTGTCCATGGAGAGGGCTTTATCTCCGAGGCCTTCGCCGCAGAGCTGGTTCGCATGGGATATAATGCCCACGCTCCCCTGTTCCAGGAGGTTTACGACCTGGCTGCCGGTCAGGTGCTGTCCCCGGGTGTTACCCTGCCCAAGAAGCAGGCGTCCAAGTGGCAGGCGGGTTCCCCCTCCTACCGGAAGCTGGAGGAGGCGGGCCGACAGCTGGAGCTGGTTATTCAGAAGAACAAGGGCGGAACCAACAAGGACCTGTCCAAGTTTACCGATCAAATTCTGGCCTTGATTCGCAAGTGGGATCGTTAACTCTGTCTCCACCAGTCGGCCTATTACAACTTTGGCCATAAATGCTCTCTTTTGGAAAATGTTGTAAAAAGTCAAAAAACCGCTGATTTCGAAAGAAATCAGCGGTTTTCATGGTCCGAGTGTTGAGATGTATTTGCCCTGCTTCATCA
>CAZVVH010000022.1:0-15173 GCA_964630475.1 uncultured Oscillospiraceae bacterium
AACGCACTTCGTGCTATAAAAAGCTTTTCAAGCTTTTTAATCAGTTTTAGTATATAGAAAGGAGAGGTCACAATGGCACAGAGGATCGGTTTCGCCCTGGCGCCCTCCGAGCCTGGGAAGGATGCGGTGGTTCCTTTTCAGGATTGGGGCTGGGAGGTTAGCGCAGGATCAGACACCTTTTATCTCCGTTTTTACCAGCGAGGCGGTACCTGGAAATATGAGGTCTGTCACAAAACCAGAAAGGAAGCCGCCCTCCAGGCGGAGATTCAGGAGGTCACTACCATCAACGGTTTGCCCTATCGGGTGGTGCTGATGGCACGGGTGGACGGCGGAGCCGCACAGGAAATTACCTTAGGCTCCGAGGACCGGGTTTCCCTCCGGGCGCTGAGGGGAAAGGAACCCTCTGTGGCCTATCTGCTGGAGGAGTCCGGGTACTATCTGACCAAGTATGTCTATTTGCTGGGCCCTGTGGCGGCCGGAAAGAGCTGCTTTATGTGCTCAGCTCAGACGCCCACCCTGACCAGAAAGCTTCGGCTCCTGATGAATGGAGGCGGCGCTGCCCTTCATACGGAGGAAATTCAAGAGAAGCTGACCCCCACCAACATCGGAGCCATTCATCCCTTTGCCTTTGAGGTTCCCGGCAAAAACGACAGCGTCAGCGGCGTGGTCTACTTTGTGGACCTCTCAGGTGAAATCGGCATTGAGCGCCGCCGTCGCCGCCGCAGATTGGGGGATATGCGGATGGCAGAGCCGGATGCCAATGTCAATGAAGCCAGCTTGCGCAACCATGTTATCAACATGATCGCCAAAACGGCGGACGGCCTGATGGTGATCTATGACAAGCGGGTTCTGTTTCGCCGGGAGGACATTGGAGGAGAGGCCATGCACGGAGATCCCGAAATCGTAATTCGAGAGCTTCGCCGCATGCACAAGCTGCCCCGTCTGATCAGCTATGTGGTCACCGGGGCGGACGAGATTCAGGGCCTGCTGCGGCAAGGCATCCGGCCTGTGGAGGGCGTGGTGCTGACGGCTCAAAGCCCGGTGTTCCGCCCGGTAGTGGAGCAGCTTGGTGATTGCGACGAGAATCTCTACCAGCACATGGCGATTGCCAGAGATACCTTGGGCAGCGCGGTAAATGCCCCCAGAGACTGCGGCTGCTTCCTGGTGTCCTCACTGAGGGTGGTTCAGCGGGAGGGCGTCTGGGAGGAATTGGAGCCGCTCTTTGATTTCGGCAAGAGCTGCAATGTGGAGCTTCCGCTCTACTGGATGTTCCAGAGCCTGGTGCGACTGGGCGACTGCGATTGAAAGGAGTAATCAGGATGGCAAAAAAACCGACGGCCCCTGCACCGGTGAAGGATGGAGGGCTGATCTACGGACTGGCCTATCTGCACGATGGGGTCAATTGCTATGTGGGACAGGTGCCCCCCAAGCTGGAAGGCTTGGCTGAGCAGCTGGATGATATGAAGGGGGAGGGCTTTCAGTTCTTCCGGGCGTCGCCGGAGTGGTATGTGGTGATCCGCAGCACCCTTCGGGAGGCCACTGAGACCGAGCGGCGGGGCTATGTGGCCAATCTGGCCCTGGTGTTCAGTCCTGCCCACGCCAGGGAGCTGATGGAGAACCCTGCCCGCTTGGCCAGCCTGAAAAGGGTTATGGGAACGCTGCCCCACGAGAGATTGGCCACCCTGGATCAGTCGGCGGAGTGGACGGCTTGGCCCGGCGAAATCCTGGACACAGCGCCCTTGAAGCGCCGTCCTCCCAGTCCCCTGGTAAAGGATCTGCTTCGGGTGGTGATTTCCAATCTGCTGGGCGAGCGCTGCTATGCCCTGGTGGAGGGCGAGGATGAGGACATTCTGGCCATGCTCAGCCTGCTGCCCATGAAATTCCGCCTGGCGGCGACCTTTTCCTCTCCCTATGTGGGTGGGCAAATCGGCCAGGTAAACAACGTGACCGATGCTCGCCGGAAGCTGAATGGCGTGCCCGCCTACCGGAGATATTTGGTGGGTCAGGCAAACGCCGGCAGCGTACAGGTCAGCGGGCGAGCAGAGCATCTTGTCACCAGGCTTCTGGAGCTGCCAGCCGGGCTTCTGGAGCAGCTGGATGATCTGGCCCGGGATGAACATGAGCTGGTGGAGCTGCTGGAGCTTTATGAGCGCATGGAGTATGCGGTGCGGCGCTGTGACCGCAGGGAGGTCATGGGGCTGAGTCAGAGCAAGGAGAAGCAGGTCACAGCTCTGCTGCCTCTGTTGAATCAGGAAAGCGCCGCCAGGTGGAGCGAGCTGTCCCGTCCCCGCCAGCGCGGCGGCACCGGCCACAGGAGCCTGGAGCCGGAGGAGCGCAGGCCCTCCCGCCTGGCCCAGACCAGCCACATTGCGGTGGCCGGTATTCTGGTGCTGGCGCTGCTGGCCTATCTTCTCATTGGCACCGGGGTGGCATCCCCAGGGGATGCGGTCTACTTCAATATCCGCTTTGTGGGCAGCGACCTGGTGAAGCTCCTGCTGGGGGTTCTCCTGGGCTTCTGCGGAGGGTATCTCTGTTTTCGCAGAAAATAAAGAGAGGAGGACGCCATGCTTTATTTGCTGTGTGCGCTGCTGGGAGCCGTTGCAATGGTTTTGGCTGCTGCAGGCGGGAAATGCACCCAGGATGCCTATGGCAGAAAGGGAATCCTGCTGGATGAGTATGGCGGAATCCGTTTCCGCCTACCGCCCATGGCCACCATTGGAGGGGCCAACTGTGACGTGGACCTGTCCGGCTGCGGATACCCGATCCGCCCCAATGAGGTGCTGGCTCGGATCCGCCTGGACCGGGAGGGCCGCTTCATCCTGACGGGGTGGGTGACAGTCCTTCGGGGAGCGGCCTCCATCCCCGGCACAGAGCAGGGAATTTCCCTGGTACATAATGATGTGATCCTGCTCCCGTGGCGGGATCGGTGCATTCGGATCACATTCCAACGGAGGTGAGTGGCGTGAGAAGTCTGTCAGAGCGGGTGTATTCCCGGGAGTGGCTGGTTCGCTGGGGTTCCCTGCTGATGCTGATCCTCTTTCAGGTGTGCTTTACCGGCGGGGCCTTACTCCAGTCCACCCGCGCCCACTTTACGGTGGAAACCGTCAAGCTGGTGGAGGGACAGAAGCACACCTATTACCACAGCGAGGACGCGGAGATCGCAGCCCGGCTGGTGGCCATGATGGCGGTGCTGATTGTCATTGAGGCGGTGCTGTTTGCCCTCTTTACCCGCCGCAGCCTGGTTACCGCGCCGGTGCTGGTGCCGTTGTTCCTCCTGTTGACCATCTCTCTGGTCTATCAGAGTTATGTCAACTCCCCCGGCGCCGCCCTCAAGCACTTCGCTTTTATTCTCATGGGCCTGATTATGATGCTGGGGGCCATGCGATATGCCAAGCTCAGTTGCCGCCTGAATCTGAGCGCCAAGGCTTTGACGGTCATTTCCATTGCCGCGCTGGTGCTCTGCCTGATCTGTTCCGTTTACGGGATGTTTCACAAGATCAATGGCAGCGGCTCTTGGGTGAAGATCGCCGGGATCAGCATCCAGCCCGGTGAATTCTTCAAGGTCTATGTGCTGGCCTACATCGGCCTGGCCTTTGTGCAGCTGAAAAGCAATCGCACCCTGTTCTGGGTGTTTCTGGGCACCAGCGCCGGGATCTGCGCGGCCCTGGTACTGGTTAACGATTTGGGCAATGCTGTCATCATGGCCGCCCTGCTTCTCATTGCCATTTATGTCCTGGCCGGCTGGAAATGGTTCGCCGCCGCTGCTTTCTCCGGCGGCAGTCTGGTCGCCGCCGGCGTCCTGCTGCTGAATCAGGTGGCCCCCGACAGCCATGTAATGCTTCGCCTGAAGGAGACCACCTGGTCCGCGCTGACGGTTCCCGGCAGCAACGGCAACCTGCGCAGGGCGCTGCTGGCCATGGTTCGGGGCGGGATCCTGGGCACCGGCCTGGAGGACAGCTACTATGCCACCGCCAACTATGCCGCCAACTGCGACTTCTGTTACTCCGCTGTGATTTCCATCTTTGGCGCGGGTGTGGGCTTGCTGGTAGCGGGGTGCTTTGTGGCGCTGGTGCTTAGCGGCAGGATGAGCTTGGAGCAGTCCGGACAGAATCTGTTTCTCTTCCACTATTCCAACATGGTTTTGTCTGTGCTGGCAGTACAGGCCCTGGTTCACATTGGGGGAAACCTGAATGTGCTGCCCTTTACCGGCGTGGTGCTCCCTTTTATGAGCTTGGGAGGCTCCAACATGCTGTCCAGCTGCCTGTGCGTGGGAATCGCCATGGGCGGAAAGCTGCCCGACCGCGTTCGAACAGAGAGAGGCACCGGCCTTTTCCGGAGAAAGGGGAAGAATGATGAAGAAAACCAGAACCCGGACCATCCAGGAGCATACCCATCTGGTGCCGCTGATTTTAGCCGGCCTGCTGGCACTGACGGCAGCGGCAGGGCTTCTTCGCCTGTATACTCATGCCGAAGCGGCCTATGAATCCACTACCTTGGATGAGAAAAAGGCGCTGAGCCTGAATATCAACTATGATACCACAGACTATGCCCACAATGTTATCCTGGACAATCGGGCGGTCTATGGCACCATTACGGCCAGGGACGGTGAGTTGCTCTACGGTCCCATGAAAGTGGAGGAAAGCCCCGCCTTCAACGGACTGATCGGCATGATAAATGAGGACACGGTGGGTAAAGCTACCTACTATGTGGCCAACAACTATGAGAATGTGCTTTTGCCTGAGGTCTGCTATTCCCTGTGGAACGGCATCAGACGGACGAAGCCTCAGGTGGAGCTGACCATCAGCTATGCCCTCCAGGAGGCCATGTACCAGTACATGACGGAGCACGGCATCCGTGGCTCGGTGACGGCCTATGACTACCTGACGGGTGATCTGTTGTGCATGGCTTCCACGCCCGGCGACCTGTGGAGGAACGCAGCCACCGCCCAGGAATCAAGCTATATCAACAAGTGCCTTTACAACACCACCCCCGGCTCCACCATGAAACTGGTGACCATCTACCTGGCCGAATGTCAGGGGATTGATGTGACCCAGCTCCGCTTTACCTGCCAGGGCCAGTACACTTTACAAGCGGACGGAGGTCTGGTCACCTGCACCGGCACCCATGGATCCATTGACGGGATTACCGCCCTGGGCCAATCCTGCAACTGCTGGTTTGCCCAGTTGGTAGAGCGGCTGAACCTGGAGCAGGCCCAGGAGAACCTGAAGGAAATGGGTTTCCTGATTAATGAGTCCGGCAGCACCAAGCTGGGCCAACTGCCACGGGATTGCTCCCGCTTGACCCTGGAGGAGGCCCCCGGCTTCCATACGGTGTGGAACCTGATCGGCCAGGACGATGCCCTGGTCAGCCCACTGGACATGGTGACCCTGGCCGCCATGTATGCCACCGAAGGTACTGGGGTTTTGCCCCGGCTGCTGACCGGCGATCAGGCTGTCAGCTGCGGCTATGGCCTGGCTCATCGGGAGGTTTTTTCGGCGCTCCATGAGATCTGGACCAGGGCGTTCCAGGAAAATTACCATTTAGACCAATATTCTTCGGTGATTTCGGTTACAAAAACCGGAACTTGTGATAAACTAGGTGCAGAGGCAAATCGAACCCAGAAGCTTCTCTGCGGCTATTCTCAGGAGCTTCACATTGCCTTTTATATTGTCCTGGAGAATTATGAGGACGGAAGCAGCACCTTGGATGTGCAGGCGTCGGATGCCGCAAATCAACTGATGAAGGAGATCCAGACCCTGAATCTGGCTGTCCCCCAGGGAGACAGCTAAAGCAGGGCGGCAACAGGAGGAAAGGGACAGATGAAAAAGCTGCTTATCCTGGTTTTGACGCTGGTGGTGCTGATCGACGGCGGAAAAAGCTACCTTTCCAAGCACAATGTGACCCTGCCTGTGAAGCAGGCCGCCGGGGAAACCGGTCAATCCACGGAGGGGAGCGGACAAGCTCCTTTGGAGGCGAAATCGCTGGAAACAACCTCTCCGGAGCAGACTGCCCCGTCGTCGCCTGAGGCTCCCGCCGAGCCTGTGGCGGAAGCCCCCAAGGCCCACACCTATCAGGTGGTGCTGGCAGATGTCTCCTGGGAACAGGCAAAGAATGAGGCGGATGCCGCAGGGGGCTATCTGGCGGTGATCACCTCCCAGGAGGAGTTTGAGACCATCGCCGCACAGGCCTCCGGTACCAGCGCCCTTTATCTGTGGCTGGGCGGCCAGTCCACCGGCGGCCAGTTTTCCTGGCTCACCGGCGAGGAGTTTTCCTATGCCAACTGGTTTCCCGGGGAGCCAAGCGGAACTGACAGCGGGGATGGCACACCGGAGAATTACCTCTGCATGTGGAAGGTGAACGGGGTCTGGTCCTTCAATGACCAGCGCAACGACATTCTCTCCGCAGGGGTCAGTGCCTCCGGCAAGATTGGATACGTGATCGAATATGAGGAATAAAAGAAGAAAGAAACCCGCCGCTAACCCGGCGGTCACCGTGGTGCTCTGGGCTGTTTTTGTGGCCTTTGCCCTGCTGGACTGTGTGCTGGTGGGCCGGCTGGTGATGCAGGTCAGGCACGCCGAACCAGAGACGGAGACCTTTCAGGGGGAGGATAGCTCCCCGCCGAAAGGTCCTGAAGAGGCTGCCACGGGGGAGACCGTGGAGGAGACAGCTCCGCTGTCGGAAACTCCGGATAGCGGGGAGGAAGCGTCGGTTTCCCAGCGGGTTTCGGCGCTGATGGAGGATATGAGTCTCCATGAAAAGATCTGCCAGCTGTTCCTTGTGACCCCGGAGCAGCTGACCGGCTCCTCCGGCCCTGTGGTTCAGGCCGGCGCGGAGACACAGGAAGCACTGGAAGCCTGGCCGGTGGGCGGCCTGATTTACTTTGCGGACAATCTCCAGACCCCGGAGCAGGTGACGGAGCTGATCCGGGGCGCCCAGTCTGCTTCCCGTCTGGGGTTGTTTATTTCGGTGGATGAGGAGGGCGGAACGGTGGCCCGGGTGGGCAGCAATCCTGCCATGGGCACGACCAGCTTCCCCAGCATGACCGATGTGGCCAGAGAGGGCGGCACAGAGGGCGCTTATCAGGTGGGCAGGACCATTGGCACCGAGCTGAAAGAGCTGGGCTTTAATTTGGACTTTGCCCCAGTGGCGGATGTGAACTCTAACCCGGCCAATTCGGTCATTGGAACCCGGGCGTTCAGCGATGATCCAGAGACAGCCGCAGAGCTGGTAGCAGCCTGTGTAAGCGGATTTCAGGACAGCGGAATGCTCTGTACCCTGAAGCATTTTCCGGGCCATGGGGATACCGGAACAGACTCCCACACCGAAGCCGCCATCGCCACCAAAACCTTGGAGGAGATGGAGGGCTGTGAGTTCCTCCCCTTTGTCTCCGGCATAGATGCGGGGGCGCCCTTCGTCATGGTGGGGCACATCAGCTGCCCGGAGATCACCGGGAACACCGTTCCGGCCTCCCTTTCTCAGGAACTGGTCACCGGGATCCTGAGGGAGCAGCTGGGCTTCCGTGGAATTGTCATCACCGACTCCATGCAAATGGCGGCGGTCACGGACATCTATTCCTCTGATGCCGCTGCTGTGGCGGCGGTGAAGGCGGGCGTGGATATGCTTTTGATGCCCGCCGATATGGAAAGCGCCATCAATGGCCTTCTCTCCGCTGTGGAATCCGGTGAGCTGACTGAGGAACGGATTGACGAGAGCGTCAAGCGCATCCTGACGGTAAAGCTGGAACAGGGGATTATCCCTTGAATTGATCGGCAGCCCCCGCATGAAGATTCTCTGCGGGGGCTGCGTTTGCCGTCGCATCCTGAAAAAGCATTGACAAATCAAGGGGATTCAGGCTATCATAGAGGTACTGATTATAACTGCACGGAGGAATCAAGGATGAATCGTTACGAACAGGAATACCATGACAAGCTGGTGACCATTGAGGAGGCGCTGTCCCATATCAAGACCGGAGATGTGATTGCCACATCCCAGTGCGCCAATGAGCCTACCGCCATTTTTGACCAGATGCACACCCTGCGGGGGAAGATTGGCCGGGTGCGGATGTATGGTCCCATGTGCTTCCTGCCCCATCCCTTTATGCAGGATCCGGCCTACTGTGATACCTTTGATATTGATGTGGCTTTCCTGATGGGGGATACCCGGCGGAGCAGGGAGGCCGGCGCACTGCAATTCTATCCCACAGACTTGCACAACGGCCCCAGCCGCTGGATGAGCGTCAATGGCTGCAATGTGTTTATCACCGCCGCCACCCCCATGGATTGCCACGGTTACTTCCAGATCCCCCTGTGTCTGATCCACGAAAAGGAGTTTTTGGAGGCCGCAGACACGGTCATTGTTCAGGTGAATCCCAAGCTGCCCCACGTCTGGGGAGATACAGAAATGCACATTTCTGACGTGGATTACATCGTGGAGGCGGAGACGGATCTGCCCTACCTGCCCGAAAGCCAGCCCAGTGAGCGGGACATGATTATCGGCGGCTATGTGGCGGAGCAGATTCAGGACGGTGACTGTATCCAGCTGGGCATTGGCGGCATTCCAGACGCAGCCGCCCTGTCCCTGATGAACAAGCACGACCTGGGCGTCCACTCTGAGATGCTGACCAATTCCATGGTGACCCTGCTGGAAGCCGGAGTGATCACCGGGAAAAAGAAGTCCATTCACCGGGGCAAGGTTGTGGGAACCTTCGCTTACGGCACCCAGAAGCTCTATGATATGGTGGATAATAACCCCGGCGTACAGCTGCTGCGGGGCAGCTATGTCAATGACCCCTGGGTGGTGGCTCAAAATGATAACTTCGTCTCGGTGAACTCCTGCCTGTCTGTGGATCTGACCGGACAGGTTTGCTCGGAGTCCATCGGTTCCCGTCAGTATTCCGGCACCGGCGGTCAGGCAGATATGGCTGTGGGGGCCAGCCATGCCAGGAATGGCCGCAATATCATCGCGGTTCCCGCTACCAAGAAGGGTGGCGTCATTTCCAGCATCACCGCCAGCCTGGCTCCCGGTTCAGTGGTCAGCCTGAGCCGCAATGAGGTGGACTGCATTGTGACGGAGTACGGTGTTGCCTGGCTTAAGGGCCGCAATGTCCGCCAAAGGGTGGAAAATCTGATCGCCGTGGCGGCGCCGGAGTTCCGGGCAGAGCTGCGGGCGGAGGCGGATAAGCTGCGCCTGTGGTAATTGAATAAAAGGGGCCTGCTGCAAAATGCAAATTTTGCAGCAGGCCCTTTTAGTTGAAATTCATCCGGCCAGAGCGGCGGTGGACGTAATTGCGGCCACGGCAGCCTTGGCGGCGGAGGCGGCGTCCTCGGTGTAAAGGTCGGCGCCGATCTCATCGCAGAAGCTTTGAGAAATGGGTGCGCCGCCTACCATGACTTTGACGCTGTCCCGGATACCGGTTTCAATCGCCAGCTCTACCACCCGGCGCATCTCCTGCATGGTGGTGGTCAGCAGGGCGGAGCAGGCGATAATGTCGCAGTGTTGTTCTCTGGCGGTCTGAACAAAGGTTTCGGCGGAGACGTCTACGCCCAGGTCGATGACCTCAAGGCCATTGCCCTCCATCATAATCTTCACCAGGTTTTTGCCGATGTCGTGCATGTCTCCCCGAACGGTGCCCAGGCAGACCCGGCCCACCGATGTGGTAGCCTCACCCACCAGATAGGGCTTTAAAACCTCTGTGGCAGCGGTCATGCAGCGGGCTGCCAGCAGCATTTCCGGTACGAATACCCGGTTGGCCGTGAAGTCCTCTCCCAAACGGGTCATGCCGTCCACCAGGCCGTCGGACAGAATGGCCTGGGCGCTGTGCCCCTGATCCAGGGCCTCCTGGCACAGCTTCAGCACCCGTTTCTTCTGGCCCTTCTGTAGGGCGATGGAGATGCGATCAAGGATGGAGACACTTTCCTCACTGTCCTCGGGGGCAGCGGCGGCGGCCGTTACAGGAACGGTAGCGGAGCTGCGGCGGACAGGGGTGGAGGGGCGGTAGTTGGGCATGTGGAGAATGCTGTTATACGCCGCAATCTCACTGTTGATAACGGGGTCCACATGGGAGAATACAGTGCCGGGGGCGCCGTAGGTAATGGAGGGAATGAAATGGCCGCCGGGGCAGCAGGTTTCCAGCAGCTGGCGGACATAGGCCCGAATCTCCGGCTCCTCCGCGTCGGCCCGGTCAATGGCGGCGCCCACGCCACCCATCAGAGCCATGCGGCCCTGGAGCTGTTCCTGCAAGGCAGGGATATTGTTCTCCGGCAGAACGCCCTGCCAGGCCTGGATTCCGATCTCCACCATATCCTCCACAATGGGAACCAGGTAGGAGTCCGCATGGTGGATGGCGATGACGCCCTGGGAGCGGATATAGGAATAGAAGCGGCGATAAGGCTCCTTGAAAAACTCCCGCCACATATCCGCCTTCATAAACAGGGCGTCCTTGGTGCCCCAGTCATCGTGGGAGAGGATGGCGTCAGGATGGAGATTTTCAATGACCATCTTGGCGTAGGCCAGGCGGTATTCAAAAATATACTCAATCAACTCGTGCATCTCATGGGGATGCTCATAAAGGTTGGTCAGGGTGTCCTCAAAGCCCATGAGGAAGTGACACTGTTCGAAAATGCCGGTGCCCATCAGGATTGTGGCCAGCTTGCCCTCCTTGCGGGCCTTCTCCGCCTGGGCACGGGTGGCCTCCCAGCCCTGGGAGCAGTTTGCCGCCAAGTCAGGGGCATGGACGTAGTCCCGCCAGTGGGTGATGTCCGGACAGACCTTGGTTTCTTCGGTGATGTGAGGCATGGCGCCAGGAGCGTCCTCAGGGAAGAGAATGGTAGTGCCCCAGCGGTCTACGGTGGTGGTGCCCGGAGAACGGTCGCCTCTCAAATAGGCGTCCATGGGGTTCTCAAAGAGAATGTAAAGGGCTTCATATTGCTTCAACTGGCGGTCAGGTTTTCCGTCTGGCTTCAGGTTTTCCAGGAATAATTCGGCGGGTGTCATCATCGTTATCACTCTTTTCGGAAAATTCAGTCGGCAAGGACGCAGGCAGTGTAGGTAATCGTCTTGGGACCGTAATAATAGAGAAGGCCGGATTGCCGGCAGACCTCACTCACCAGCAGGCCGCAGGCCTCCATGGAGGGGAACAGACGGTCCGGGAACCGGCAGGGGCGGTCAGGATAGGTGCACTTGCGGCAGCGAGTGCAGCTCCCGGTGGCCAGAGGCAGGCAGTCCGGGAAGAGCCGCCTGGCCTGACGGGCCAGGGCTTCAAAGCGGGCCTTGTGGAGGGCTTCTCCTGCCCGGATGGCCTCCAGGTCAAATTCGTCCTCCATGGCGGAAGTGGACTGCACCAGGATTCCCCGGTGATAGCGGCGGAGGGTTTCGCTCAGCTCCTCCAAGGTGCCGCAGGCCGGGGGACAGCTCCAGCTGCGGCCATAGGCCTTGCAGCGGTCAGAGGCGCACATGGCGCGGACCTCTGGTCGGGGAACCAGGGCGGCCATATTCAGCTTCCCGAAGTGGGAGAAGCCGATCTGTTCCGCCAGCAGTGTCAATTCCATCGTGGGCAAACCAACCGTCCCTCCCTGAAAAAGAAACTTCTTGACAGGTCGGACCTGACAAGTGTATCATGGATTTATGGAATAACACAGTAAAATGCTGGGTATCCCACGGCTTCATTATAAAAAAGGTTTGGCGGGATGTCAAGCATGAACGTAACGAGGAGTGATTCACATGGATCTTCATTTTCCGTTGATTCTGGACGGAGCAACCGGAACCCAACTGCAAAAGCGGGGCTATACTAGCGGCCAGTGCGCCGAGGAGTGGGTGTTGGAGCACCCTGATACCATCCGGGAGATTCAGCGCGATTATATTGCGGCGGGCAGCAACATTGTATATGCCAGCACCTTTGGCGCCAATCGGGTGAAGCTGGAGGAGAACGGCATCTTTAACCAGGTTGCGGATTATAACACAAGGCTGGCAGCCCTGTCCAAGGAGGCCGCCGGCGAAAGGGCCTGGGTGGCCGGAGATATGGCCCCCACGGGCAAATTTCTGGCCCCTATGGGAGATACTCCTTTTGAGGAACTGGTAGAGATCTACACCGAGCAGGCCAAGGCCCTGGAGGAAGCTGGGGTGGATCTATATGTGGTGGAAACCATGATGACGGTGCCGGAGGCCCGGGCCGCCGTGCTGGCTGTCAAGAGTGTCAGCAAAAAGCCTGTATTTGTCTCCTTTACCTGCGACGCCAACGGAAAGACCTTGATGGGTTCCGATGTCATCGCCGTCCTGCTGATTATGCAGGGCATGGGTGTGGACGCCTTTGGCCTGAACTGTTCCGTAGGTCCTGAGGATATGCTCAAGCAGCTGCGCCGCCTGTCCAGATATGCGGAGGTGCCGCTGATCGCCAAGCCCAATGCAGGTATGCCGGAGATTGTGAACGGCAAGACGGTCTACAACTGCAAGCCGGAGGAGTTTGCTGCCATGGTGCCGGAGTTCGCGGCAGCGGGAGTGGCTATCTATGGCGGCTGCTGCGGCACCGAGGTGGGGCATATCCGGGCGCTGGTGGAAAGCACCAAAGAGGTGAAGATCAAGCACCCCAAGCCGGAGCATCCCGAACTTCTGCCCCTGGCCACAGAAAAGGTGCCTGCCCTACTCCCTGCTAACGTGCAGATTGGCACGGTTCTGGCCTGTGATGAGCAGCTTGGAGAGTCCATTGAGAGGGAGCTGGACAGCCCCAACGCGATTCTGGCTATCCGGATTGAGCGGGAGGAGGAGCTGGAGAACTTCGGGGACAATCAGTATGCCATTTCCAAGCCGCTGTGCCTTCTCTGTGAGGATGGAAATATTCTGGAGCAGGCCCTGCGCCTCTATCAGGGGAGGGCCATGTACGAGGGCCAGCTGCCCGAGGCGGTTTTGAAGCTCTTGAGCCGCAAGTACGGTCTGGTGTATTGAGAAAAGGCCTGGGTTTGATCCATATCCCAGGGACAGACGGCAGGCAAATATCCCCGGGAAGGAATTTCCACGCTGTAAGGCTGATCCAGTGAAAGAATCCCACAAATAACAGCATTTTTGGGGCTGTCGAAAGGGCATTTTCGACAGCCTCAAATGCAGGCCTGATTCTGAAAAAGTGAAGGTTGCAAATACGGCGGAAAAAGTGTACAATAAGATGTAAATTTGTGGACAAATGCTGCTGTGGAAAGGAGGGGCGCGCCTATGAAGCGGATTTTGATCTCTGGGTATTACGGCTATAATAACAGCGGAGATGAAGCAATCCTTCGCGTGATTATCGACAATCTGCGGGCACGCCTGAAGGACATTGAGATCACCGTCCTTTCCCATGCTCCGGAGGATACGATTCGGCGATATCAGGTGCGGGCAGTTAATCGGATGAATCCCGGGGCGATTCTGCGGGAGGTGCTCCGGTGCGACCTGCTGCTTTCTGGCGGGGGAAGCCTTCTCCAGGACGCCACCAGCCGGCGCAGTTTGACTTACTATCTGACCATCATACGGATGGCCAAGTTCTTCCATAAAAAGGTTTTTATTTACAGCCAGGGGATTGGGCCGATTAAGCGGGAGAGCAACCGGGTCCGTACAGCAAAATGCCTGGAAAAGGTGGACAGTATCGTTGTCCGTGACAGCAAGTCAAAGGTGCTGCTGACAGAAATCGGCTTGAAGGCGGAAAACATCTATGTGACCTCCGACCCGGTGATCCGGGCTAGACGGCCGGACCTGTCCCCCGGCGCGTCCATTCTGAGGAATGAGAACTGCCCCCGCCATCGCGGAAAGCTGTTGGTGGGCTGGGCCATTCGGGAAGGAGCAGGGGAGGAGGCCTTTGCCGCTGAGACCAAGAAAGCCATCCGTTGGCTTCAGGAGGAGCGAAATGCGGATGTGGTGTTGCTGCCCCTTCACTATAAACAGGATATTTCTGTGGCCCGGAGAGTGAAACGGGAACTGAACAATTCGGTGGGGCTGTTGGAAAACCAGTATCTGTCCGAGGACGTGCTGTCTGTGGTGGGCAACCTTGACGTGATGGTCGGCGTTCGCCTTCATGCTCTGATCTATTCTGCGGTTATGAACGTTCCCATGATCGGCATTTCCTACGATCCCAAAATTGATTCCTTCCTCAGTGATGTGGGGATGGATACCTCTATGAATGTTCAGAATTTCACGCTGGAGAAGTTCCAAGTCGTGTTTGACCAGGTTATGAAGGATTACACTGAGCTGCAATTCCGCATTGCAGAGAATGTGGAGAGAATGAAGGAGGCCCTGGGGCTGAATGAGGAGATCATTTGCCAGCTGCTGGGAGAGCCTCAAAATTGAGAAAGGCGGGAGGCTGTGCTGGACCTGATCCAAAAGATTGACGGGGCGGTTTTGCTGTGGATTCAGAACACAGTTCGGGGACCGCTGGATGGCATGGTGTCCGTCTGGACCAACCTGGGCGAGGCGGGAATCCTGTGGATTCTGCTTTGCCTGATAATGCTCTGCTTTAAAAAGACCCGCAGGGCGGGGGTTACAGCGCTGCTGGCCATGGGAATCTGTTACCTGTTTAATGATATTTTAGTGAAAAATATTGTCTGCCGGCCCAGGCCCTTCGTGACCGTGGAGGGGTTGACTGCGGTGATCGCGGAGCCGAACTCCTGGTCCTTCCCCTCTGGACATTCCTGTTCCTCCCTGGCGGCGGCCAACGTCTTTTGGCGGACCTTGGAGAAGAGGTGGATGAAGGTAATCCTTCTGGCAATGGCGATTTGTATGGCCCTGTCCAGGCTGTATGTAGGGGTTCATTACCCCAGCGATGTGCTGGTGGGCGGCCTGATCGGCACCTTTGGCGGCCAGCTGATCTGGCGGGCAACCCGAAATCTTCCCAAGAAAAGAGATCAATAAAATGGAAAGCACGTTGGTTTTTTCCAGCGTGCTTTTTGCGTTCATATGAATCCGGCGCCGCCCAAAAGCCTCCCCTGTGTAAGGGGAGGTGGGTTTTGCTCCGCAAAACCAGGAGGGGGTGTAAGCGTGGTAGCAGGGAAGGGCCAATCGCCTTTTTTGATAAGCGAAAGAGCGGCCACCGATGTGACCGCTCTTTTTGGTGATGGATTATCAGGGAGAGTTGAATTACTTCAGCTCCACCTTTGCGCCCTGTTCCTCGATCTTGGCCTTGATGGACTCGGCCTCCTCCTTGGAGGCGCCCTCCTTGA
>CAZVVH010000023.1:0-15065 GCA_964630475.1 uncultured Oscillospiraceae bacterium
CCTCCGGTTCAGACACCTATTCCGCCATTGCGGCGGCCATGTCCTCCCTGAAAGGTCCCAAGCACGGCGGAGCCAATATCAAGGTTATGGAGATGATGGAGGATATCCGCACCCATGTGAAGGACTGGACGGATAAGGACGAGGTCAGAGCTTATCTGGAGAAGCTGGTGGCGGGAGAGGCCTTTGACCACAGCGGGCTGATCTACGGCATGGGCCATGCGGTCTATACCAAGTCTGATCCCAGAGAACTGATTTTAAAATCCTGTGCGGAGCAGCTGGCTGGGGAGAAGGGCCGGGAAAAGACTTTGTCTCTGTACGAAACGGTGGAGGAGCTGGCCCCGGATATCATATCCGGCCGTCAGAAGCGCCAAAAGAATGTCAGTGCCAACGTGGACTTCTATTCCGGCTTTGTCTATGATATGCTGGGTATTCCTGTGGAGCTTTACACCCCGTTGTTTGCCACGGCCAGGATCGTTGGTTGGTCCGCCCATCGGATCGAGGAGCTGAATTGCTCCGGCAAGATCATCCGTCCGGCCTATATGAGCGTCATGGAGGAGGTTCGCTGACCTCCTCTCGCTTGTATAAAATTATCCCCTTCGGTTACACTAAGTTCTGATGATCACCAGAACTTCAGCGCCGAACGGGAGGCAATTATGAGATCACTATGGCAGGAGGCGGAGCTTCCGGAATTTCCCCAACTGAGGCAGGATGTTCACACGGATGTGCTGATCATCGGCGGCGGGATTGCGGGGATTCTGACTGCATATTTCTTGCAGCAGAGCGGTGTGGATTATCTTCTGGTGGAGAAAGGGCGTATCTGTTCCGGAACCACCCGGAATACCACAGCAAAGATCACCGTTCAGCACGGATTGATTTACCATAAAATCCTGAAAAGCGGCGGGGTGGAGCACGCGCGGGGCTATCTGCGGGCAAATGAAGCTGCGTTTCACCAATATGCCCGGTTGTGCGCCGGTGTGGACTGCGACTATGAAATCAAGGACAATTATGTTTACGCGCTGGAGGACAGAGAAAAGCTGGAGCGGGAAATGGAGGCTTTGGAGCGGATCGGCTGTGAGGCGGAGCTGCGCGAAGAAATCCCCGTGCCGCTGAACACCGTGGGAGCGGTGAAAGTTCCAAATCAGGCCCAGTTCAACCCCATGAAATTTCTGGCTGCGATTTCCAAGGGACTGAATTTGTATGAAAATACCCTTGTCCGGGAGATGATTGGGAATACCGCAGTGACGGACCACAGCAGAATCTATGCCAATCAGGTAATCTCCGCCACCCACTTTCCTTTCGTCAACAAGCATGGAGGCTATTATCTCAAGCTGTACCAGCATCGTTCCTATATGCTCGCACTGGAAAACGCCCAGCAGGTTGACGGCATGTACGTGGATGAAAACCACGCCGGCATGACCTTCCGAAATTATGGGGAGTATTTGCTCCTGGGCGGCAGCGGAAGCCGCACCAGAAAGAAGGGGGGCAACTGGGAGTCTCTTCGCACCTTCGCCAAAAAGCACTATCCCCAGGCTCAGGAACGCTATTTCTGGGCGGCCCAGGACTGCATGAGCCTGGACGATATCCCCTATATCGGACGGTATTCCAAGGGCACCACGTATTTCTATGTGGCCAGCGGCTTCAATAAATGGGGGATGACAGGGGCCATGGCTGCCGCCTTGATGCTCTGTGATATGGTGCAGGGAAAGGCAAATGAATTTGAGGAGATATTCAACCCGTCCCGGAGCATCCTGAAGCCCCAGCTTTTTGTAAACGGCTTTGAGGCGGTCAAAAATCTGCTCACCATATCAGAAAAGCGATGCCCCCACCTTGGCTGTGCGCTGAAATGGAACCCGGCGGAGCGATCCTGGGATTGTCCCTGTCACGGTTCTCGCTTTTCGGAAGCAGGAGAGGTGTTGGACAATCCCGCAAACGGGAACCTGGGGGAACCTCGGTTGAAAGAATAGGGAAAGAAAAAGCGCTGGGCGATTTCGCATCGCTCAGCGCTTTTATGACTGCTCACCAGGATTTCAGCAGAAAACCGCCCCAGAACTTTGGGGCGGAGTAAGATTAGATTTGGAAATCCCAGTAGGGACCCTGCCGGTAGCTGGTTACAGTCTGACCGGTCACCTGCTTGAACTGGCGGGAGAAATAGCTGACATCCTTAAAGCCCAGCTTCCCGCAGATCTCATAGAGCTTCAAGTCCGTGTTCCGCAGCAGATAAGCGGCGCGGTTGAGGCGCAGTCCCTGGGTGTACTCTCGATAGGAGATCTGAACGTATCGGGAGAACCGCTCACTGAGGGAGGATGCGCTGAGGAAAAACTGCTGCGCCACCTCCCGCTGGGAGAAGAGCCGGTCCACATTGGTCAGCATATACTGCATGATCTCGGCCAGTTGGGGATCAGGCTGGGCGGGGTAGAGCACCGCGAACAGCTGGTTCAGATTCAGTGCCAGCTTTATGTAGGAGGACTGGACCAGCTGAGGGTCGTTGATCTCCATATCGGGGATGGTTTCGCATTCCTTTACATCCAGGTATTTCACCAGCCAGGGATAGGACTGATAGGTCTTTTGCACCAGCAGCTGAAAGAGGCTGCGGCAGTTGTGGGCACTTTGAATGGGGTTCGGCTCCAGGGTACTGATCCGGTTGAAACCGTCCTGTAGGCAGGCGTGGAGGCGCTTGGTGCCCAGCGCGTGAAAGATAGGCTGAAGCAGATCGGTCAGGATGGGATTGGAACTGATCGAGCGCTGCCGAATTCGGGCAAAAGCCACCTTGAGCATGTCAGATGTCAAGGGGCGGAGCAGGTAGTCGCAGGCTCCATACAGTAATCCCTGGCGGGCAAACTGGAAATTTGGAGCCTCGCTGGTCAGAATTACGGCGGGCTTGGGGCTTTTGTGCTGGATCAGCTGCAGCAGCTGCAAGCCATCTATACCGATCAGAAAGATATCCAGCAAAACAATATCAAAAAACCGCTCCAGAAGGAGCCGCCGGGCCTCACGCCCGTCCCGGACAAAGATTAGATTTGCCTCGCATGCAAAGCTTTGCCAGACTGGAGAGGGAATCTCATCAATGGCAACAAGGATATTCAGCTTTTCCGCCACAGGAATTTCCACCCTTCAACCAATTAAACCGATGTGAATATATAGATTATAGAGAGAAATCAAAGGAATGTCAACAGTGATATCGTTCGGAAAATAGCTGAAATTTTTCAAAATATTGGAGTGGGGGCTGTTTTTTGTGCGCTATCTTTATACAGTGAGTCAAATAAAAAGACAGATAAACCTGCCCGTTGCAGGGAAGCTTTACCTGCCTTTCTTTGATATCTTCACGCCCAGCAGACGGATAAACTCCACCGATTGCTCCGGTGAGATTCTGGCGCTGCGCAGCTCCGCCAGGGCTTCGGACAGTTGAACATCCTTCATCTGGCAGGAGGAAAGGTCCATTCCCTTCAGCGCGGTGCCGGTAAAATTGCTTTTGCTCCAGTCCGTGCGGCGGAAGCTGGTTTTGCTCAGATTGGACTCGGGCATATATGCCTCTGGAAACCGGCAGTCCTGAATCGACGCGTTTTCCCAATGGGTCTTGAAGAATACGGTGTATTCCAGCGAGCAGCTGAACCAGATGGAAAATTTCAGATGGGAAAGGCTGAGGTTGTTGGAATGTCCTGTACACTTGGAAAACCGACAGTACAAAAGCTCTGATTTCAGGAAATAACAGCGATCCAGCGTACAGCTGAGGAACTGACAGCTGACGAATCTGGCATGGGAGAAATCACAGCAGAAAAAGCGGCATCCTTGAAAAATGACCGAGTGAAACTGCCAGCCAGAGAAGTCAGAATCGTGAAATTCCTGCCTATCGTAGGTGCAATCCGTAATACGCTGTGGAGATGCTGCGTTCTCCTCCTGTTTTCTGGCCATCTTATTTATCCTTGGCGAGTTTTGCCTGCTTGGCTCGGTCCGCTTGCCGATAGTTATCCGCAGGCAGGGAATTATTGTGCTCCACGCACTCCATCAGCAGATAGCTGCACAGGATATTCAGGCCAATCTTTCTGTCCTCAAAGGGCAAATCAAACAACTCGCAGATTCGGTTCAGGCGGTACAAAAGGGTGTTTCGATGGATGGAAAGCCGATCGGCGGTCTCGTCCCGGTTGTGCATGGTTAGACTGAAAACGCGCATCGTTTCGTAGTATTCCGTTCCATGGGCGCTGTCATATTCCTTCATATCTGCCAGGGCAGGGTGGAGGAACACACGGGCATCGTCCTGATTCAGAACGGCGGAAAACATGGGCAGGGGCATAAAGTCCATAAAGACCGCAGGCTCCCGGAAATTGCTCTCCAAGGCCAGGTGAGCGGTCAATTCTGCCTGACGGAAGTGGGTGAATACCTCACGAATGTTGGAGAAGCGGTTGCTCAGACCGGAGATCAGGTCGTGTTCCATAAAATACTGGAACAGCTCCTTGACAAAGCTGTTGGTTGCCGGGCGAAGGGCCCTAGGCCCACTGTTGGATTTCACCTCTCCGATCAGGGTGACGATATTGCCGTTGTAAATGACGGAGATTACGTTGCGATAGATCTGCTGAAGCTGGGAGACCGCGTACTCCGCAAAGGCCTTCTGGGAGGCCTTTTGACCAATGGGGGTGGCCAGAATCGCATAGTCGCCGGGAATTCCGTCCTTCAAGATATCGCAGGCCAGATCCTGCAAATGGGGAGGGGTCTCGGGGGAGAGCAGATCCTGAAGCTTTGTGGTCATTGCCAGATTCCACTTGGACATCCCCCGGATGCGGCTGTCGATCTTGATGCTGATGGCGTCCAGCATCAGCCGGACGATCTCAAAGTCATCCTCCTGCAGTGGGGTATCGCCCAGGAAGATAAAGACATGACCGTAGACCGCGTCCTCTCGAACCAGTTCTCCCATGATGCGGGGGAAGCTGGCGCAGGAGCCGGTATTGGCGTAAAAGACCTTATAGAAGGGCTTTTCGCCGGAGAGAAATTCATCCATAATGGAGAGGATTCGCTTTTGATCCATCATCTTGTGCCGAACAATATAATCCCACTCCTCGTTTCCCGTTGTGTGGCTGGGACACAGGGAGGCAACCCGAAAAAATTCATCTGTGAACAGCACCGGACAGCCAAACAAAACGTGGGCGGCCTGGATGATCTGGTCAACGCCAGGTTCCCGGGTGGCGCGGAAAAATAATTTATAAGCCAGTTGGATACGCTCAGATTCTTTTGCACTCATTTGTTTAATCTCCAATTAGTCGTTAGTACAGAGGTGCCTTGTTATCTGACATATATTATACATTTTTGTGCTTGATGTTGCAATAGAAAATGTAAACTTGTGCAAAAAGTAAATTGGGCAGAGGGCGGGAAAGGAGGAAGAGGGCGGTGCCTTTGAAAACTTCCTGAGAAAAATTTTAGAAACCCTCTATGCAAAATCCGGGAATTATATTAAAATAAGGAATGATCTAATAAAGACAAAGGAGCTGTTTCAAATGCAGAAACCTAAGTTTAAAAGAGTCTTGTTGAAAATCAGCGGTGAGGCGCTGGCCGGCGATGCCAAGCGCGGCCTGGATTTTGAAGTTATCGGCCAGGTGGCCGAGGTTGTAAAGAAGTGTGTCGAGAGCGGTGTTGAGGTTGGCATTGTCATCGGCGGAGGCAATATCTGGCGGGGCGTAAAGGACGGCGGCGACCATATGGTTCGTGTCCGCGCTGACCACATGGGGATGCTGGCCACCACCATCAACTGCTTGGCTGTGGCAGACGTGCTGGAGCAGCGGGGAGTTGAGGTGCGTGTGCAGACGGCCATTGAAATGCGTGCCATTGCGGAGCCTTATATCCGTTCCAAGGCAGTCCGTCACCTGGAGAAGGGCCGGGTTGTCATCTTTGGCTGCGGTACCGGTAACCCCTTCTTCTCCACAGATACTGCCGCTGCCCTGCGGGCGGTTGAAATCGGCGCAGATGTGATTCTGCTGGCCAAGAATGTGGACGGCGTTTATGACGCCGATCCTGCAAAGGATCCCGAAGCGAAGCGCTTTACTGAGATCACTTACAGCGAGGTTCTGGCCCGTCAGCTGGAGGTCATGGACAGCACCGCCACCAGCCTTTCCATGGATAACCATATGCCCGTTCTGGTTTTTGCCCTGAGGCAGCCTGAAAACATCTATAAGGCCATCATGGGTGAACAAATCGGAACCATTGTTCACTAATGAATCAATACAGGAGGAAATGTTATGAATGAACTGACCAAAGCCTATGAGGTAAAGATGAACAAGACCATCGAGTCTGTCCGCGGCGATTTTGCAAGCGTCCGTGCCGGCCGTGCCAACGCGTCCGTCCTGGATCATATTTCCATGGATTATTACGGAGCGCCCACCCCTCTGAATCAGGTCGCCTCCATCAGCTCTCCCGATCCCCGCTCCCTGGTGATCTCTCCCTGGGATCACTCTCTGCTGCGGGCCATTGAGAAGGCCATTCAGACCTCTGACCTGGGAATTAACCCTCAGAACGATGGCAAGGTGATCCGCCTGGTGTTCCCCCAGCTGACGGAGGAGCGCCGTAAGGATCTGACCAAACAGGTCAAAAAGTACGGCGAGGCCGGCAAAGTGGCCATCCGCAATATCCGCCGGGATGGCGTGGATAAAATCAAGGCCATGAAGAAAAAGAGCGAGCTGACAGAGGACGATGCAAAGCAGTACGAGAAGGAACTGCAGGATTTGACCGACAGAAAGATCAAGGAGATTGACGCTCTGACCGCTGAGAAAGAAAAGGAACTGATGAGCGTGTAATCCACGCCAAGGCCGCGGAGCGACACTTGCCGCTCCGCGCAGTTCGTTTCAAGGAGGCATTGCAATATGATCTTTTTCCGCAGTCAGGAGACTGAGCCGGAGGTTGATATGGCCAGGCTGCCCCGGCATCTGGCGATTATTATGGACGGAAATGGCCGTTGGGCCAAGAAACGGGGGCTGCCCCGCACGGCTGGCCATAGGGCGGGAGCGGAGACCTTCCGCAAAATCGCCACCCTGTGCAGCGATATGAAAATTGAATATCTGACCGTGTATGCCTTTTCCACCGAGAACTGGAAGCGGCCGGAGGAAGAGGTTTCAGCGATTATGAAGCTGCTGAACACCTACCTGAAGGAGGCCATCCGGGATATGGAGAAGGACAACGTTCAGCTTCATTTCTTCGGGGATCTTTCTCCGCTTTCCGAAGATCTGCGGCAGCTCTGCCAAGAAACTGCGGAGATCTCCAAGCGCTGCACCGGTCTGAATGTGAACATCTGCCTGAACTACGGCGGCCGGGATGAGATTGTCCGCGGGGCCAGGGCCTTTGCCGAGGCCTGTGTCAGGGGAGAGCGGAAGCCGGAGGAGCTGACCGAGGCGGCTTTTGATCAGTTCCTTTATTCCGCGGGGGTACCGGATGTGGATCTGGTGATCCGCCCCAGCGGGGAGATCCGCATCTCCAACTTTCTGCTGTGGCAGTCTGCCTATGCGGAGTACTATTTTACAGATGTCCTGTGGCCTGATTTCAACAAGAAGGAGCTGCTGGCTGCCATCGCGGATTACCAGAAGCGCTCCCGCAGATTTGGAGGGGTTTGATCCATGTTAAAGCGAGTTCTTGTGGCCGTGATCTTTGTCCCGCTGCTTTTTGTGGTGATGTTCCTCCTGCCTTCGGTGGCAATGGGCTTTACGGTGGCCCTGATCGCCTCCCTTGCCTGTTATGAGCTGCTTCGGGCTGCAAAGATCTACGAATTTGGTCTGGTGGTGGCATCCGTGGCAAGTGCGGCCCTGATTCCCCTTGGAACCTGGCTGTCCGCTGTGGCTGGCTTGGATGTGAAGGCCAGCTATGTTCTGGGCTATCTGCTGATGCTGGCGCTCTTTGTGCTGGCGATCAAGGAACACGGAACTGAGGGGGAGGTCCCGTTTCCGCGGCTGTGTGTCTGTCTCTTCGGCGGAATCCTGATTCCCGCGTTTCTCAGCTCCCTGGTGGAGCTGCGCACCATGACTAACGGTAAGTTTTGGGTGCTCCTTCCAGTGCTGGTGGCCTTTATCACCGACGGAGGCGCTTACTTTGCGGGGGTGTTCCTGGGCAAGCATCGGGGGATCACCAATGTCAGCCCCAACAAGTCTTTGGAGGGCTATCTGGGCGGCTTGGCCGCCGGTCTGGTGTTCAGCCTTGTCTACGGACTGATTATCCATTTGGCGGCAGACCTACAGGTCAACCTGCTGTATATGGCGATCTATGGCCTGATCGGAGGCTTGGTGACCGAGCTGGGCGATCTTGCCTTCTCGCTGATTAAGCGCCAGCTTGGGGTAAAGGATTACGGCAACCTGCTGCCTGGCCACGGCGGCATGCTGGACCGCTTTGACAGCATGGTGTTTGCCGCCCCTGTGATTTTGATTATGGTTCAGCTGTTCCCGGCTTTTTAATCCGTCGGAAGGCTGTTTGGCTGCCTGAAAAGGCAATATGGAGGTTCTTATGAGTCAAGTTATTTCCCTTTTAGGCTCCACAGGTTCGATCGGGCGGCAATCACTGGACGTGATTGCCGCCTGCGGAATGTCTGTGTGTGCCTTGACCGCCAACCACAACGTGGCCCTGCTGGAGGAGCAGATCCGCCAGTTTAAGCCCAAGCTGGCTGTTTGCTGCGACGAGAAAGCTGCCCGGGATTTAAAGACCCGTGTGGCCGACCTGGACGTGACGGTTTTATCCGGTATAGAGGGGCTGATTGAGGCTGCCTCCATGCCCGATGCTGATACGGTGATCACTGCTGTCATGGGCATGGTGGGCCTGCGGCCCACCATGGCGGCAATCCGACAGAAAAAGCGCATTGCCTTGGCCAATAAGGAGACCCTGGTCTGCGCAGGCGAGCTGGTTATGGATGCGGCGGACCGCTATGGCGCGGAGATCGTGCCGGTGGACTCCGAGCATTCCGCGCTCTTCCAATGCATTCAGGGGTGCCGGGATAAAGGCGAGATTAAGCGCCTGATTTTGACGGCCTCCGGCGGACCCTTCTTTGGAAAGAGCCGGGAGGAGCTGTCCCATGTGACCAGCAGGGATGCGCTAAAGCACCCCAACTGGTCATGGGGGCCAAGATCACCATCGACTCCGCCACCATGATGAACAAGGGCATGGAGTTCATTGAGGCCATGCGCCTTTACCGGATGCCCCCCGAAAAAATTTCAATTGTGGTTCATCGTCAGAGTATTGTCCACTCCCTGGTGGAATATAATGACAATGCGGTTTTGGCTCAGCTGGGGGTGCCGGATATGCGCCTGCCTATCCAGTATGCGTTGACCTATCCCAGCCGCACAGCTGCTGTAGCAAAGCCCCTGGATCTTTTGACCTGTCCGCCGCTGTCCTTTGAGGCTCCGGATACAGAGACCTTCCGCTGCCTGCGGATCGCTCTGGACACTGCGCGGATCCCCGGCGGGGCCTGTGCCATTATGAACGGCGCCAACGAGGAGGCAGTGGCGGCCTTCCTGGCAGGCCGTGTGGGCTTCCTGGATATTGCGGAGCTGGTGGAAACCGCCCTGCGGCAGGTGCCGAATGTCATCAATCCCACGCTGGAAGATATCCTGGCAGTGGATGCTGCTGCCCGGGAGTGTGTCAGATCGCAAATTTTTTGAGCAATTGGAGGCTGTATGGTCTATATTATCTTTGCAATCATCATGTTCGGCGTCCTCATCTTTATCCATGAACTGGGGCATTTTTTGGCGGCCCGGCTCTGTGGTGTAAAGGTCAATGAGTTCGCTATGGGTATGGGGCCAACCCTTTGGAGGAAGCAGGGAAAGGAGACGGTCTATTCCCTCCATGCGCTGCCCATCGGCGGCTTCTGCGCCATGGAGGGGGAGGACGAGGAATCCGAGTCGCCTACCGCATTTAACAACCAGCGGGGGTGGAAGAAGTTTATTATCCTGGTGGCAGGGGCTGCCATGAATTTCCTCTTCGGCCTGATCCTGATCCTGTGCCTGTTTTCCCAAAGCTCCGGGTTTGTGTCTCCTCAGCTCTCCGGTCTGATGGAGGGCTGCCCCTCTGCGGGCTACTTGCAGGCGGGCGACGAGATTTGCTCCATCAACGGCAGCCGCGTGTATCTGTACAGTGATATTTCCACCCTTCTCGCCCGGGGAAACGGAGAGACCGCCACCTTTGTCATCCGCCGTGACGGTGAAAAGCTGAAGCTGGAGGATGTCCCCTGTTATCTGCAGGAGTATGAGACGGGGAACGGAACCGCGATGCTTTACGGCTTCCAGTTCCAGGTGGTGGAGGCCACGATTGGAACTCGAATCAACTATTCTCTGAGACAGGCGGCTGATTTTGTCCGTATGATCTGGTACAGTCTGGAGGATCTGGTATCTGGTGCGGTGGGCGTCCGGGATTTGTCCGGCCCCATTGGAATTGTCTCCACCATGAGTGAGGTGGGGGAAGCGTCGGCCACTTGGGTGGACGCGCTGGTGAATCTGGTGTACTTCTCCGCCTTTATCGCGGTGAATCTGGCGGTGATGAATCTGCTGCCCCTGCCCGCATTGGACGGCGGACGGATTTTCTTCCTGGTCATCAATGGAATCTGCTGGCTGATTGTCCGCAAAAGGATTCCAGCCAAATATGAAGGCTATGTTCACGCGGCGGGTCTGATCCTGCTTCTGGCGTTGATGGTCATTGTGGCGGTCAGTGATGTGCTGCGTCTGGTTGGAGTGTAAACAAATGAGCTGCGAATGGAGGTAGTTCGCTATGACAAAACAGATTATGGTTGGAAGGGTCCCTGTGGGCGGAGGCGCTCCGGTGAGCATCCAGTCCATGTGCAATACGCCCACCCATGATGTGGCCGCTACTGTGGCCCAGATCAAGCGTCTGGAGGAGGCGGGCTGCCAGATTATCCGGGTGGCAGTGCCCGATCTGGAGGCGGCCCGGGCGGTGGGGAAGATTAAGGAACAGATCAAGATTCCCCTGGTGGTGGATATCCACTTTGATTATAAGCTGGCCTTGGAGGCCATCGCCGCCGGTGCGGATAAGGTCCGCATCAATCCGGGCAACATCGGGGCGCCGGAGCGGGTGAAAGCAGTGGCCAACGCCTGCGCGGCGAAGCATATCCCTATCCGCATTGGTGTCAACGGCGGCTCCTTGGAGAAGCCCCTCCTGGCCAAATACGGAGGGGTCTGTCCGGAAGCCCTGGTGGAGTCCGCTTACGGACATATCCGCCTGCTGAACCGGTATGACTTTGATGATATCTGCGTCAGTTTAAAGTCCTCGGACGTGCGGATCTGCATGGCCGCCTATAAGCTGATGAGCGAGCAGAGTGACTATCCCCTTCATATCGGCGTGACAGAGACCGGCACCAGCACCATGGGCATCATCAAATCCGCCGCCGGTATCGGCGGCATGCTGGCTTACGGCATCGGCGATACTCTCCGTGTCAGCCTGACCGCTGACCCGGTGGAGGAGGTCATTGCCGGCAAGAACATTCTTCGCGCCGTTGGCCTGCGGAAAGATGGCCCCAACCTGATTTCCTGCCCCACCTGCGGCAGAACGAAAATTAACCTGATTCAGCTGGCCCATCAAGTAGAGGAGCGCCTCCAGGGCTGCACCAAACCCATCACCGTGGCAGTTATGGGCTGCGTGGTCAACGGCCCGGGTGAAGCCTCTGCGGCCGATGTGGGCATTGCTGGCGGCGATGGCATCGGCATGATCTTTCGAAAGGGAAAGCCCGTCAAGAAGGTTCCCCAGGAGCAGCTGGTGGACGAGCTGATGGCCATGATTGATGAAATGGATTGATACTATACATAGGAGCTGAATATGAGCACACCCCGAATCCCCTTGATGAAGCTGTTTTCTCGCTGTGAGCTTCACGGCTCCCAGCGGGAGCTGGCGCAGAACTGTATTGTGGTCCATTCCTCTGTGAATGTGGAGCGCCGGACAATTGAATTGGATATCCGTGCCCTTTGCCCGGTGGAGCAGGAGGAGCTGGATGCCCTCGCGGAGAAGCTGGCCCGTTCCTACGGGGTCAGCCGCATTATCATGCGGCTGAGCCAGGAGGAGGGGGATGAGCAGATGACCCAGCAGTGGATTTGCGCCGAAGCCCAGAAGCTTTATCCCCCTGCCATCGGCCTTCTCCGTTATGTCAATATGAAGGACACCGGAAAGGAGATTATCTTGACCGTTCCCGCCGGCGGAAGCAAGGCCTTGTCCCGCATTGGGGTGCAGCTTTCCGACCGGATCCGGCTGAACTTTGGCCGCCAGGTGCGGGTCCTGTTCCAGGACCGCCATATTGAGGATCCCAGTCGCCTATTTCATCACACAGAGGATCTTCGCGCCGCCGCTATGAAAGGTGTGCCCTCTGCCTTTTTCCCGGCCAGAGACGGTGCAAAGCCAAAGGAGCGGCGTTTGCCCAAGGCCGGGGAGAATGCGGTGAAAAAGAAGGACAGCGCCCCGGCCTATGTGGCCCCTGCAGACACCCAGGTCATCTTTGGCAAGCGGAATCCGGAGCCGGCGATGAAAATCAGCGAGCTGAACCTGGACTGCCGAATTGCCACGGTGGAGGGTACCGTCATTGCCGTCAATCACAGGGAGCTGACCAAGCGCAAGGCCTGGGTTATCAGCTTTGATATTACCGACTACACCAATTCTGTCACCATTTCCCAGTTTATGGAGAACGAAAAAGCCAAGCCCATTCTGGACGGAATCAGCGTGGGCATGTATGTGAAGGTGAAGGGAAAGGTAAACCAGAGCCGATACACAAACGACCTGGAGATCATGCCCTTCTCCATCCAAAAGGCGGAGCGGGCCAGCCGCAAGGATACCGCCCTGGACAAGCGGGTGGAGCTGCATATGCACACCCGTTTTTCCACGATGGATGCGCTGACCGAGCCTGCGGATGTTGTGAAGCGGGCCATCTCCTGGGGACACAGGGCCATCGCCGTCACAGACCACGGTGTTGCCCAGGCTTTCCCGGATATGGCAAAGGCTGCCAAGGGGAAAATCAAAATCATCTTTGGCGTGGAGGCCTATTACATCAACGATGTGGACGACCGGGTGGTGGTTCATGGCAGGCAGGATGCAAGTCTGGACGATGAAATTGTCTGCTTTGACCTGGAAACCACTGGGCTGGACAAGAAGAAGGATCGCATCACTGAGATCGGGGCGGTGATCCTGCGCAACGGCCAGGTCTGCGACGAATACTCCGCCTTTTCCAACCCTGGTATGAGCATTCCGCGAAACATTGTAGAACTGACCGGCATCACGGATGCCATGGTGGCCGGCGCCCCGGGCGAGGAGGAAGCGGTAAACCGGTTCCTGGACTGGGTGGGAGACCGCCCCATGGCCGCCCACAATGCGGAATTTGATATGGGAATGCTGGCCTCCGCCTGTCGGAGAATTGGCCGTCCATTCCCCAATACTGCCATTGACACGTTGATTCTTGCGCAGAATCTGCTGCCTGATTTGAGTAAGTTTAAGCTGGATGTTGTGGCGGAGCGGCTGAACCTGCCCGCCTTTAACCACCACCGGGCCTCAGACGATGCGGCCACGGTGGGCTATATGCTGATTCCCTTCCGCAAGATGCTCCATGACATGGGGGTTGACCGGATTCAGCAGATCAATCCCGCCATGTGCAAGGTGCGGGGCAACGGAAGGGCGAAACGCCGCCCTAAGCATCTGATTGTGCTGGCGAAAAACCAGACGGGCCTGCGCAACCTGTATAAGCTGATTTCCCTCTCCCATCTGGAGCACTTTAAGCGGGTGCCCATCATGCCAAAGAGCATCATCAATGAAAACCGGGAGGGTCTGATCATTGGCTCCGCCTGCGAGGCAGGCGAGCTGTTTCAGGCCATTGTGGAGGGAAAGGAGTTTTCTGAACTGGAACGCATTGCCTCCTGGTACGATTTTCTGGAAATCCAGCCCCTGTGCAATAATTTCTTTATGCTTCGCAAGGGCACTGTGGAGACGGAAGAGGAATTGCGAGATTTTAACCGCACCGTGGTTGCCTTGGGCCAGGCCCTAAAGAAACCCGTCTGTGCCACCGGCGACGTTCATTTCCTGGACCCGGAGCAGGAGATCTATCGCCATGTCCTGCTGGCTTCCAAAAAGTTTGACGATGCGGATGAATCCCTGCCCATCTACTTTAAATCCACGGACGAAATGCTGCGGGAATTCGCCTATCTGGGGGAGGAGACCTGTCATAAGGTAGTCGTTGACAATCCCAATTTTATTGCGGACCAGTGCGACGTGATCCCCTGCCTGCCCAAGGGCCTGTTTGCGCCCAAGCTGGAAAATTCGGATAAAGAGCTGGAATACCTGGTGTACAAGAAAGCCCATGAGCTTTACGGCGAAGAGCTGCCCAAGATTGTGCAGGACCGAATTGATTTGGAACTGCCTGGCATTATTCAGCGAAAATACGACGTGATCTATATGTCCGCCCAGAAACTGGTGCAGGACTCCCTGGAGCACGGATATTTGGTAGGCTCCCGAGGCTCGGTTGGCTCATCTATCGTGGCATTTCTGTCCGGCATTACGGAGGTGAACTCCCTGCCTGCCCATTACCGCTGCCCCAAGTGCAAGCACTCTGACTGGTCTCATCAGACGGAGTATGGCTGCGGCGCGGATATGCCCGATGCCGAGTGCCCGGTCTGCGGCACAAAGTACGTCAAGGATGGCTTTAATATCCCCTTCGAAACCTTCCTGGGTTATGGCGGTACCAAGGTGCCGGATATTGACTTGAATTTCTCCGGCGAATACCAAGCCAAAGCCCACCGCTACACCTTTGAGCTGTTTGGGGAAAGCCATGTGTTTCGTGCAGGAACCATCGGCACTGTGGCGGAAAAGACCGCCTACGGCTACGTTTTAAAATATCTGGGAGAGCGGGGGAAAACCTGCACCCATGCGGAGGAGGGCCGGCTGGCCCGGGGCTGCGTGGGCGTCAAGCGCACCACCGGTCAGCATCCAGGCGGTATGGTGGTCATTCCCGGCGATAAGGAAATCTACGATTTCTGTCCGGTGCAGCACCCCGCCGATGATCCCAATACGGATATTGTCACCACCCATTTTGAATATCACTCCATGGAGGACAACCTGCTAAAGCTGGACAT
>CAZVVH010000024.1:0-5446 GCA_964630475.1 uncultured Oscillospiraceae bacterium
TGCAAGGGGAGGTGGGTTTTGCTTTGCAAAACCCGGAGGGGTTGTTTTCACGCCGTTCAACCCCCGAATGATAAAACAGAAAAACAACAGAGGCTGCCTCACCTTTTTGTGAGACAGCCCCAATCCGCAAAGCGATAGGAATTATCTCACTTTAAACCACGCCGCAGGGCGGCGTATGACAACGGAGGGGTTGTTCTGTGAAGATTTTGATTGCAGGCGCCGGCAAGGTGGGCGCAAGCCTGGCGCGGAAGCTGTCAGCTGAGGGCTACGATCTGACTGTGATAGATTGCAACCAACAGCTGGTGGAATCCCTGGTGGAGCGCTACGATCTGATGGCGGTGCAGGGGAACTGCGCCTCCATGGAGACGCTGATGCAGGCGGGAATCCTGTCTGCGGATTTGCTCATCGCCGCCACCAGCGAGGACGAAGTGAATTTGCTTTGCTGCATGACCGCCCACAGCGTCAACCCGATGGTTCATACCATCGCCCGGGTTCGCAATCCGGAGTATACGGAGCAGGTCTATCAGATGCAGGAGGTGTTTGGCCTGTCTCTGGCGGTGGACCCGGATCGACAGACGGCCTTAGAGATTGAGCGGCTGCTGAAATATCCGGGCTTCCTGAAACGGGAGACATTTGCCAAGGGCAGGGTGGAAATCGTGGAGCTGCGCCTTGATGAAAACAGCCGCCTGCAGGACGTCCCCCTCAGCGAGATGAGCAGTATCATCAAGAACAAGGTGTTGATTTGCGCCGTCCTGCGCAACGGCCAGGTGGTGATCCCGGGGGGCAACTATGTGCTGAAGGCCCGGGACCGGATTTTTGTCACCGGTACCACGCACAACCTGGCCCTGATGCTAAAGGACCTGGGGATTATCACCCATAAGGTTAAGCGGGTTATGCTTTGCGGCGGAAGCCGGACAGCGTTCCATCTGGCCAATAATCTGCTGAAAAGCGGCGTGACCGTGGATATTGTGGAGCGGGACGAGGAGCGGTGCCGCCAGCTGGCTGATCACCTTCCACGAGCCAATATCATTCGGGGCGACGCATGCAGCCAGTTTATTTTGGAGAGCGAGGGCATCACCAGCTGCGATGCGGTGGTGACCATGACCGGCATGGATGAACTGAACGTGGTAATCGCCCTTTACGCCAAGGCCAGAGGGGTTCCCCAGGTCATCACCAAGCTGAGCCACGAAGAGAGCAGCAATATTCTGGACGGCCTGTCCCTGGGCAGCTTGATCTGCCCCAAGGAGCTGAGCTGCAACACCATTGTGCGCTATGTCCGGGCCATCAGAAACCAGACCGGCGCGGCGCTGACCGTCCACTCCATTGCGGACGGCCAGGCTGAGGCCGCCGAGTTCCGGGTGGCTCCGGGGACGCCCTTCTGCGGGCGGCCCTTGAAGGACCTGAGCCTGCGGCGCAATGTGCTGATCGCCTGCATTATGCATGGCGCACGGATTGAGATTCCCAACGGCAGCTCCTGCTTTGAGGAGGGGGATATCCTGATCGTGATCTCCAACGGCGGCGTGATTACCAGGCTGAATGATATCTTTGAATGAGCGAGGAAGGCTATGAACTATAAAATGATGGGACGGTTCCTGTCAGAGATTCTTCTGGTGGAGGGCATCTTTATGCTTCCGGCGCTGTGCATCAGCCTGCTCTGCGGGGAATACAACGCCGCAAAGGCGTTTCTGATCTCCGTGCTGATGGTGCTGGTCATCGCTTCCGGCATGTATGCGGTTTGCCGGAAGGCAAAGAAGGATTTTTATGCCCGGGAGGGCCTTGTCTGCGTGGGCCTGAGCTGGATCGCCATGAGCCTGCTGGGCTGTCTGCCCTTCTTTTTCTCCGGGGAGATCCCCCATTTCATAGACGCGTTTTTTGAGATCGTGTCCGGCTTTACCACCACAGGCGCATCCATTCTCCCGGAGGTGGAGAGCCTTTCCAAGGGAATCCTGTACTGGCGCAGCTTCAGCCACTGGCTGGGCGGCATGGGGGTGCTGGTGTTCCTCCTTGCCGTGGTTCCCATGGGCAGGGGCAGCAACGGCTTTACCATGCACCTGCTGCGGGCGGAAAGCCCGGGCCCCACCGTGGGCAAGCTGGTGCCCCGCATGAAAAAGACGGCGGGAATCCTGTACCTGATCTACATCCTGCTGACCGTGGTCAACGTGATCTTCCTGTTGGCGGGGGGGATGTCTCCCCTGGAGGCGGTGTGCACCGCCTTTGGCACGGCGGGCACCGGCGGCTTCGGCGTGCGCAATGACAGCATCGCCAGTTACAGCCCCTACTTGCAAAATGTCTGTACCGTGTTCATGTTCCTCTTCGGCGTGAACTTCTCCTGCTACTACATGCTGCTGATCCGGCGGGTGAAGAGTGTGCTCAAGGATGAGGAGCTGCGCCTGTACGTGGGCATCGCTCTGGGCAGCATCCTGCTGATCGTCTGGAACCTGCGGGGGTACTATGACACGCTGGGGGAGACGGTGCGCCATGCGGCCTTCCAGGTCTCCAGCATTATGACCACCACCGGCTTTGCCACCACCGACTTTGACCAGTGGCCCAGCTTTTCCAAGGCGATTCTGCTCTGCCTGATGCTGGTGGGCGCCTGTGCAGGCAGCACCGGCGGCGGCTTCAAGTGCGGCCGTCTGCTCCTCCTGCTGAAAAGCCTGGGGCGGAATATCCGGCAGATTCTGAACCCCCAGCGGGTGCAGGTGGTGCGGAACAACGGTCAGGCAGTGGGGGAAAAGACCCTGGAAAATATCAATGCGTATCTGGCGGCCTATGTCAGTATCATTGTATTCAGCTTTATTGTCATTTCCCTGGATGGGTTTTCCATCACCACCAATATTTCCGCCGTCCTGGCCTGCTTCAACAATATTGGCCCGGGACTGGACGCGGTAGGCCCGACCTGCAACTACGCGGCATACAGTATCCTCTCCAAGCTGGTGCTCATCCTGGATATGCTTGCAGGAAGGTTGGAGATTTTCCCCATTCTGATATTGGCCTCCAGGAGCACCTGGCACCTAAAATAAAACAAAAAATGAATTTTTCAACCGGGCTTTGACCGAATAAAATCGGAAAAGCCCGGCCTTTTTGCGCTATATGGAAGAAAATTTGCAAAAATAAAGAAGAACTATTGCGTTTTAACAGAGAAGATGCTATAATATCATTAGCTTAGCTTTGAGAGGGAGGTGAAGGGATTTCGCCGGGAACTTGCAAAATTTTGCATGGGCGAAAGGTTCTGCGGACGAAGCATACCCGGTGTAAGGAGTTTAACGAAGAAATTCGGGCAAGGACAAGTATAAAAAGTCAAGGTCGAAGTGGCTTTTTTCCCACAGCGCCGTGGGAACGAAGGCCTTTTTACGTATATATGGCCCGTTTGGGGCCGGCAGTTTTATGCATAGCAAATTACTTCCCAGCGAATGGAAACGCTTTTGACTGGTCGGTAATCGGTTATAGAATAATATTAGGAGGAACAAGTATGAAGAAACTGGTAGCATTTCTGTTAGCTCTGTCCATGACGCTGTCTTTGGCAGCCTGCGGCGGCGGTGGCGGCGACGTGAAGGAGAGCAGTCCAGCAGAGACCGGCACGGGCACCACGGAATCTGCGGAAACCAATCAGCCTGTGGAGGCCGATGCAGAGGCAATCACCGACCTGGTTACCTATGAAACCACCAACCGTGAGGTTGAGTCCCTGAACATCCTGAACAGCCAGGTGGCCACCGACTTCAATGTCACCACCAACCTGATCGACGGCCTGCTCAGCGCGGACTCCGAGGGCAAGCTGGTGCCCTGTTTGGCAGAGAGCTGGGAAACCAACGATGACGGAATTACCTGGACCTTCCATCTGCGCAAGGGCCTCAAGTGGGTTGACGTCAACGGTGAGGAGAAGGCTGACCTGACATCCGCCGATTTTGTTACCGGTCTGGAGTGGGTGCTGAACGCCGCCAAGAACGGAGCCGCCAACACCTCCATGCCAAATGAGATGATCGTGGGCGCCAAGGATTATTATGACTACACCGCAAGCCTGGACGAAGCCGAGGCCGAGGCCCTCGCTCCCGACAATGAGACCTTCCTGAGCATGGTGGGCATTGAAACCCCTGACGATTACACTGTGGTCTATACCTGCGTCAGCGAGAAGCCCTATTTTGACACCGTTGCGACCTACGTCTGCCTGTATCCCGCTTCCGCCGCCCTGATTGAGGAGCTGGGTGTGGATGGATTCCTGGGCGTGGACAACACTACCATGTGGTATTGCGGCCCCTATCTGCTGACCGAGTACATCCAAGGCAACGAGAAGGTCCTTGAGCCGAACCCCGCCTGGTGGGGCGCTGAGGAGAACACCCGCTTCGATTCCGTCACCATTAAGATGGTGGAGTCCGCAGATGTGGCCTTCCAGCTGTATCAGACCGGCGAGCTGGATAACGTTGACCTGACCGAGTCCAATCTGAACATTATCTCGGGGGATGAAAGCAATCCCTACTATGACTACCTGGTAGAAAAGCGTCCTACCAAGTACGCCTATGATTTCCACTTCTGCTACAACAAGCTGAATGCGGACGGGACCCCTGACACCAACTGGAACACCGCTGTTGCCAACGAGGCCTTCCGTCTAAGCTGGTACTATGCGCTGAACATGACGGATTATTATAGGCGCTATAACGCCATCAACCCCATGAAGTGTGAGAACAACACCTACACCATGCCCGGCCTGTGCTATACCTCTGATGGCACGGACTACACAGATCTGGTCATTCAGAACCTGGGCCTGGGCGAGTCCGACGGCGAAACTCCCATGAAATTCAATGCGGATCTGGGCGCCCAGTATAAGGAGCAGGCAATGACCGAGCTGACTGCGCAGGGCGTTACCTTCCCCGTCACCGTTGACTATTATATCGCGTCCAACAACCAGAGCCAGCTGGATACTGCCATCGTTCTGAAACAGATCTTTAAAGACTATTTCGGCGAGGACTACATAGTCCTGAACATCTGCACCTATGTCTCCTCTCTGGCAAAGGAAGTCCGTACTCCTCAGCTGGCCTCCGTCTATATCAATGGCTGGGGCGCTGACTACGGCGATCCTCAGAACTACCTGTTCCAGGAGACCTATGGCGATGACAACGCCTACTATTCCGCAAACTATTCCCACATCAACGACCTGACTGAGGCGGATGCGCCTGAGCTGATTGCCGTCTACAATGAGTTCACGGAAATGGTGGCTGAGGCCGACCAGATTACCGATGATCTGGATGCCCGCTATGAAGCCTACGCTGAGGCTGAGGCCTTTATGATTCAGCATGCACTGGTTGTGCCGCTGTATCTGGATGTGGAGTGGCAGTTGACCAAGATCAATGATTACAGCCGCATCAACGCCATGTTTGGTATGCAGAACTACCGTTATGTGAACTGGGAAACCAATAAAAACGGCTACACCACCGAGGATTATGCCGGCTTCGCA
>CAZVVH010000024.1:5546-14770 GCA_964630475.1 uncultured Oscillospiraceae bacterium
TTTTTCGGGCATATACTGAAAAAATACAAAAAATACAAATTGAATAAAAAACATTGCATTTTTATGCGAATGATGCTATAATAACCTTACATTAATTTTTTTGGCCGAGCTAAGGCCTGAGGCAGGATTCCCATGTCGGTCCAGCGACCTGAAAATGAGAAAAATCCCCAAAGATTTTAAACATATTCACCCTGTGGTGGGTGCAAGGCTGTGCCTGTACCATGGGGAGCGAACACGGAAGCTGGCTTTTATTCCTACAAGGTGGTGGGAACAAAGGCCTTTTTGCGTATTTACGGGCCATTCGATGGGTTTTATTGTGTATAGCAATTACCGCCAGGGGGAGGTACCCGACCTGTTGGTAATACGTTATAAAAAAACAAGGAGGTAAAAATATGAAAAAATTTCTAGCATTTGTGTTGGCGCTCGCCATGCTGCTGTCTTTGGCAGCCTGCGGCGGCGGAAGCACCAACGGCGGTACCAGCGAAACCAGCAGTACCAACGAAGGAAGCTCCTCCGAGGACGGCATCTCTGTCGCCCCTGCGAGTGAGATCAACATCGACACCTCAGAGGGTGCCATTCAGGATCTGGTCACCTATGAGACCACCAACCGCGAGGTTGAGTCCCTGAACGTTTTGTACTCCCAGCAGGCAACCGACTTCTATGTCTCCACCAATCTGTTCGATGGACTGCTGTCCAACGACAGCGAGGGCAATCTGATTCCCGGCCTGGCTGAGAGCTGGGAAACCACCGACAACGGCCTGACCTGGACCTTCCATCTGCGCGAAGGCCTGACTTGGGTTGACGTCAACGGCGAGGTAAAGGCGAGCCTGACCTCCGCCGACTTTGTCACCGGCCTGGAGTGGGTGCTGAACGTGGCTAAGAACGACAACGCCAACACCTCCATGCCCAACGACATGATTGAGGGTGCCAAGGAGTACAACGAGAAAACTCAGGAGCTGGTTGACGCGGGCAGCACCGAGGAAGCTCTGGCTCTGACCACCGAGGACTTTTTGGACATCGTGGGCATCGAGGCCCCCGATGAGCTGACTGTGGTTTACCACTGCACCACTGCACTGCCCTACTTTGACACCGTGGCTACTTATGCCTGCCTGTATCCCGCTTCCGCCGCTCTGATCGAGGAGGTGGGGGTGGACGGCTTCCGGGCCTGCACCAATGATAATATGTGGTATAGCGGACCCTATCTGCTGACCGAGTACATCCAAGGCAACGAGAAGGTCTTTGAGCCCAACCCCTACTGGTGGGGCAATGAGGAGAACACCCGCTTCAATTCCGTCACCGTCAAGATGGTGGATGACCTGAACGTGGCCTATCAGCTGTACACCACAGGAGAGATTGACGAAGTCACGCTGACCGAATCCGCTGTGTCCACCATTGTATCCAACGGCGGCGAAGAATATGAGAAAATGGTTGAGGGTATTCCCAGCAAGTATTCCTATCAGATGCACTTCTGCTATGACAAGAACAACGAGGATGGTACCCCCGATGTAAACTGGAACACCGCAGTTGCCAACGATGCATTCCGTCTGTCCTGGTACTATGGCCTGGATCTGACCGATTTCTATTCCCGCACCAATTCCGTGAACCCCCTGAAGCTTGAAAACAACTGTTATACCGCATCCAACCTGGTATTCACATCTGACGGAACGGACTATACCGACCTGGTGAAGCAGAATCTGGGCTTGGGCGAGTACAACGGCGAAACCATGGTCCGTCTGGACACGGACAAGGCCGCCCAGTATAAGGCGCAGGCCATGGAGGAGCTGACCGCGCTGGGCGTCACCTTCCCCGTGGAGGTTGATTACTACATCTCCTCCAGCTCCCAGACTGCGCTGGACAGCGCAAACATGCTGGCAAAGTGCTTCTCTGAATCCCTGGGCGATGATTTTGTCAAGCTGAACATCTGCACCTATGTCTCCTCCCTGTCCAAGGAGGTTCGTGCTCCCCGCCTGGCTTCCATCTACATCAATGGCTGGGGCGCCGACTACGGCGATCCTCAGAACTTCCTGTTCCAGGAGACCATCGGCGATGAGAACGCTTACTATTCCGCAGTGTACTCCTGCATCAACGACTTCTACGGCGAGAAGGCAACGTCTGAGCCTTATTCCGAAGAGCTGATTTCCGAGTATGAGACCTTTACCGAGATGGTGGCCGAAGCCAATGCCATCAACGATGATATGGACGCCCGTTACGCCGCCTATGCGGAGGCGGAGGCCTATATGATCCAGCACTGCCTCGCCGGTATCCCCTGCTACATTGAGATTACCCTGATGGAGACCAGAGTCAACGAGTACTCTAAGATTTATTCTCCCTATGGCATGCAGATGCGCCGCTATTTGAACTGGGAGACCAATTCGAACGGCTACACCGCCGAGGAATATGCGGCATTCGCGGCTGAATAAGCAGACCGGCTTTCCCAGCGCAGCTTTTCCTGGCAAATCCCTTGCGTACTATCGAAGCTGAACCGATCCCGGCCCGGGTTTCCAACCCAGGCCGGGCAATCGGAAAAGAGCGGCTTCTCAATAAAGGATGATGAATTATGGCAATGGTAAAATATACGGTCAAACGACTGCTGCAGGGCCTGATTACCGTGATCTTGATTGCCACGATCGTATTTTTGCTGATGCGTATGCTTCCTACAGACTACTTCTTCACAGAAGAACAGCTGATGAAGTTTACGGATGAGCAAAAAGAGTCCGCGTTAGACGCGGCCGGCCTGCTGGATCCCATCGGGGTGCAGCTGGTTCGGTTCTATGGCGATCTCGTTACATTGGACTTCGGCGTTTCCAGACGGATTCAGGCAAACGTTCCGGTGGTGAATGTAATTGCAGATAAGTTTGCGGTCTCTATGAAGCTTGGCGTGATCGCGCTCTGTATTTCCCTGTTGGTGGGCGTCTTGCTTGGCATCCTGCAAACCATCTTTAAAGACCGGCTGATGGATCACATCGGTACGGCCTACACGGTCTTTGTCAATGCAGTGCCAAGTCTGGTTTCCTACTCCCTTGTGCTGGTGATCGGATCCCGGGTTTTCGGACTCCCCTCCCTTTACTCTACCCGCACCAACACTGGGCTTTCCTCTGTTCTTCCCATCACCTGCTTGTGCCTGGCGTCCATTGCAGGCTATGCGCTGTGGACCCGCCGGTACATGGTGGATGAGATCAACAAGGACTACATTAAATTGGCTAAAGTCAAGGGCCTCTCCACAAAGCAGATCATGGTGAAGCACGTTCTGAGGAATGCGTTTGTGCCGCTGGCTCAGTATCTGCCCGCCTCGTTCCTGCTGACCATCGGCGGCTCTCTGCTGGCGGAGCGCTTCTTTTCCGTACCCGGCATGGGTCCCCTGCTGACGGATTCCATTCAGCGTTATGACCTGAATCTGGTTCAGACCCTTGTGATTTTGTATGCCGCCCTGGGTATTTTGGGCGTGTTCCTGGGCGATGTCCTGATGATGATTATCGACCCCAGAATTTCTCTGACTGGAAAAGGAGGCGGAAGATAAATGGCTGAAAATCAAGAAAAGGCTGTCGTAGAGAATGAGGACGAACTCTTCCGCTTCGTTCCCTACTCCGCAGAGCAGGCGGAGAACATCGGCTACTCTAACTATTCCTATTGGGGTTCCGTGTTCCAGAACTTCCTGAAGAAGAAGGTCACCGTTGTGTTGGCCATCATCTTTATCATACTGTTCATTTTCACCTTCGTGGCTCTGGCGATCGGCAAGTATGACCCGCTCAACTTGGTTCCGGATCCCTCTTTGTCGTTTATCTCTCCCAACTCGGAATTCTGGTTTGGAACAGACAACCTGGGCCGTGACTATTGGAGCCAGGTCTGGTATGCAAGCCGCATCTCCATTCAGCTGGCTGCTGTCGTTGCCTTGGGTGAAATGGTTGTGGGCGTGACCATCGGTCTGCTGTGGGGCTATGTCCGCTCCCTGGATCGGTTCTTCACGGAGCTGTACAATCTGATCAACAACGTGCCCAGCATCATCTATCTGACTCTGATCGCCCTGATGATCGGTCAGTCCTTCTGGGTGATGGCCGCCGCCATGATTGCATTCGGCTGGCTGGCCATGGCAAGAAACGTCCGGAACCTCTGCATCATGTACCGCGACCGGGAGTACAACCTGGCCTCCCGCTGCCTGGGCACTCCCCTGTTCCGAATCCTGACCAAGAACATGCTGCCCTACCTTATCAGCGTGATAATCCTGCGTCTTGCTCTTTCCATTCCCAACACCATCGCGCTGGAGTCCACCCTGTCCTACCTGGGCTTGGGCTTGGATCCCAACACGCCCTCTCTGGGCATCCTGCTGAGAAACGCAAGAACCTATTTCCTGGATTATCCCTATCTGCTGATATTCCCCGCGATTATCGTTTCTCTGATTACCATCACCTTCTATCTGGTTGGCAACGCGTTCTCGGATGCGGCTGACCCCCGCAACCACGTTTAAGGAGGAGACAAAATGGAGAATAGAAATGTCATTTTGTCCGCGAAGGACGTGGAGATCCAGTTCTCTATGCGCGGCAGAAAGCTGAAAGCAATCCGCAAGTGCTCCCTGGATCTGTATGAAGGGGAAACCTTGGCCATCGTAGGCGAGTCCGGCTCCGGCAAGTCCGTGTTCACAAAGTCTTTCCTGGGCATGCTGGACAAAAATGGTAGCATTGTCGGCGGCTCCATCACCTTTGAAGGCAAGGATGTAGCCCAGTATAAGACCGAAAAGGATTGGAAGGGCATCCGTGGCAAGAAAATTTCCATGGTTATGCAGGATCCTATGACTTCTTTGAATCCCCTGAAATCCGTTGGCAAGCAGATTCAGGAATCCATTGAGCTGCACCGCGGACTGAAAGGAGCCGAGGCCAAGGCCGAAGCCATCAAGATGCTGGAGAAGGTGGGGATCCCCTTCCCGGAAAAGCGTTATAAGCAGTATCCCCATGAATTCTCCGGCGGCATGCGGCAGAGAGTGGTGATCGCCATCGCCTGCGCCTGCCATCCCCAAATCCTGATCTGCGACGAGCCTACCACAGCTCTGGATGTGACCATTCAGGCCCAGATTCTGGACCTGATCCGCTCCCTGAAAGACGATCTGGGCATGACCGTTATTTACATCACCCACGACCTGGGCGTGGTGGCCAACGTGGCCGACCGGATCGCGGTGATGTACGCCGGCCAGCTGGTGGAAATTGGAAACGCCGACGAGATCTTCTATGACGCATGGCATCCCTACACATGGGCACTGCTGTCCGCTCTGCCCCAGCTGGGCACCAAGGGCGAGGAGCTTGCTACCATCGAGGGCACTCCCCCCAATCTGTACAATGTGATTCAGGGTGACGCATTCGCGCCCCGTAACAAGCACGCCTTGGCCATCGACTTTGTGAAGGAGCCTCCCTTCTTTGATATCACGCCGACTCACAAGGCCAAGACCTGGTATCTGGATCCGCGCTGCCCCAAGTTTGAGCGTCCTGCGAACATTGAGCACTTTAAAGAAATCATTCGCGGTAAGTATCAGGAGGGGTGATGAAGATGAGTGAAAGAGAAAAACTGATTGAAGTAAAAGATCTTCAAGTCACCTTCGGCTCCGGCCGTAAGAAATTTGTCGCCGTAGATCATGTCAATTTTGACATCTATAAGGGCGAAACCTTCTCCTTGGTGGGCGAGTCCGGCTCCGGCAAGACCACGATTGGCCGCGCCATTGTCCGCATCAACCCCACTACTGCCGGCGATATCCTTTTTAAGGGGCGGAAGATCAACGGAAAAATCTCCAAGGAACTGGACCAGGAAGTCATTCGTAAGATGCAGATGATTTTCCAGGATCCCCAGGCCTCCCTAAATGAGCGCGCCAAGGTGGATTACATTATCTCTGAGGGCCTGATTAACTTCCATATGTACAAGGACGAGAAGGATCGCATGGATAAGGTCCAGGCATCCCTGAGAGAAGTGGGCCTGCTGCCTGAGTTTGCCTCCCGGTTCCCCCATGAGTTCTCTGGCGGCCAGCGTCAGCGTATCGGCATCGCTCGGGCGCTAATAATGGAGCCTGAATTTGTGGTGGCGGACGAGCCGATCTCCGCTCTGGACGTGTCCATCCGCGCCCAGGTGCTGAACCTGCTGAACAAGCTGAAGAAGAACAGAGGCCTAACCTACCTGTTCATCGCCCATGACCTGTCTGTTGTCCGCTTTATCTCAGACCGGATTGCCGTAATCTATAAGGGCCGTATTGTGGAGCTGGCAGAGGCGGAGGAGCTGTTCCTGAATCCGCTGCATCCCTATACCAAGGCGCTGCTGTCTGCGGTTCCCGTGCCCGATCCCATTCTGGAGAAGCAGAAGAAGCTGGTGGTTTATGATCCCAGCATCCATGATTACACTCAGGATGGCCCCGTCTGGTATGAGATTAAGCCCGGCCATTTTGTGTATGGCAATCAGAAGGAGCTGGAGCAGTATCAGAAGGAACTCAAGTAAAGGAATTCTCTTGCCATGAAAAGTCTGCGGCAGATTTACCGTCAAAAGTATATGATACGGCCAACGCTGTATTTAATGGGTTTTAAGGCGCTTGCCATTGTGGTTCTGACCCTGCTGTGGAGCCGGTTCCTTGACAAGGGCGTGCGCGGTGTGGGCTTTGGCTTCTCAACCCTGGGGTTGATTCTGATTGCCCTGTCCTGGTTCAATTACCTGAGCCTGGACGGTGTCAGCGTTCACCATTTGATGCAGGGCTGGAAGAAGAAAGAAGAGAAAAAGGCCCGCGCCCATGACATGATAGACTTCGTGGACGAAAAAGTGGTTTCCTTTGAAGAATTGGAAAGGGAGGAAAAGCTGAGCTGCCGGCTGGTGTCCAGCTTTGTCACCGGGCTGTTGTTTGCGATTATCGGCCTGATTGTCTCCCTCTTCTGATTGGATAACGAATAAACCCGGAAAAGTGTTGCGGGAATGGATCCCTTTTTCCCGCAGCGAAGGACACAAATAAGCCGCAGAGCTTTGGCTCTGCGGCTTTGCTTATTTGATGTATGGCAGATATATGGCAGGATACCTGGGGCAGAAACTCCTCATACCAATCCCTGTTAAAAAGCACAAATGCTTTTTATAGCCCCCGCAGGGGGCGTCAGGGATTGTATGAGACGTGTTTTGCGCTTTAGCGCAAAATGGGCAGCGCCGCTGAGGCAATGCCTCCCTGATAAAATTTGCATATTTTATCAGGGAACAGTATCAGTTCAAGGCGGGCAGGCTTGCGGCGGCGGCGGACTGACCCACGCGGCGGAACTTCTCGTCGGGAAGGGTGGGGAAGATCTTGCCGTTCAGCTCGGGATATTCGTCAGCCAGAACCCGCTTGGCTTCGGCCAGAATGATATCGCCGCCCTTACCGGACATGACGCGGCCCAGCAGCAGGACATGTTTGCACTGGTACATGTCATAGTAATAGGCCAGGCTGTGCCCCAGATAGGTGCCGATGGAGGTGTATACATCCACAGCAGCGGGGGAATCCTCCGCCATCAGGGCCTGAACCACCTTCAGCTTCTCAGCAGGGGACAGGGCCGCATCCAGCTCAATGCCGGCCCGGGGGGCCAGCTTGATAACGCCATCCTGGGAGAAATATTTTACGCCGCAGCCGATATCGCCGGACCACTCATCCTCCATGGCGCCGGGGGCAGCGTCCACGGGAACAAAGGCCAGCTCGTTCAGCCAGCCGGTGATGCGGCCCTTCTCATCCACAAAGCCGGCGGCCTCACTGGTGCCCATGGCGATACCCAGGACGCTGTTCTCACCCAGGCTGATGGTGCCGGCCAGGGCAGAGACGTCGCCATCGTTAATTACCTCAAAGGGGATATCGCCAAAGGTGTCGGTAATCGCCCGGATAAAGACGTCCTTAACCTCCGGGCCGTGCTGCTGCTCCTTGGGCACCTGGAGGAACAGAGAAGCGTTCATAGGATGGTTGTTGATAAAGATGCCGGCGGAGGACACACCCACGGCGTCAACCCGCGGCATGTGCGCGGCGGCGGATTTCAGGGCGTCCACAATGCCCTGATAGTGGTAATTGGGGTCGGAGTTGATCTTTGGGAACCAGACCACCTCTTCGGAGTAGACGGACTCGCCGTCGATGACGGCAGAGACCTTGCGGTCACTTCCGCCAGCGTCAAAGCCAATGCGGCAGCCCTCCATGTGGCCGCCCATGGCCTTGGGAGCGTCATTGGCCTCGGGAACCCTATCGCAGTAAATCACTTCAAAGGGAGACTCAAAAACTTCGCTCATAAAATTGGAGTCAAAGGCCCGGCTGCCCTGGGCAGAATAGGCCTGCTTCAAATATACATAAATCCCCTCGTCACCAGAAACATAGATTTTGTAGCCGCCCTTCAGCCAAAGCACGATTTTGACCAGGCGATCCACATAGTAGTTGTCGGCTGCGGTCATCTCAGGGGTGCCGTGAATAAAGGTATGGGCGGTGGCCATCTGGCCATCGGCACGCTCAATGGCAATGGAAACAGGTTTCTTGGCAGTTTCCAGGAAAGCACGGTTGAACTTCATAATGGGAATAAACTCTGGATCCAGCTTGGGGAGGTTCTTGACGGGAACCTCAATACCATGACATTTCATATTGAAATCCTCCTAACTGATTGGACGTATAAATACCAGGAACGCTCTGATATAATACTATCATAAGCGAAAAGGCGCGATTAGACAAGAGTAAATTTGGAAAAGTCATTTTAAAAACAGGAAAAAAGGGCTTGCGTCCCAGGGCAACAGCATTTAAAGTTTATACCAATCCCTGTTAAAAAGCACAAATGCTTTTTATAGCCCCCGCAGGGGGCGTCAGGGATTGTATGAGACGTGTTTTGCGCTTTAGCGCAAAACGGGCAGCGCCGCTGAGGCGATGCCTCCCTGATAAAATTTGCACATTTTATCAGGGAACAGTATTAGCGAAAAGGATGTCCAGGAAACGATCCGGATTGAGGGCAGCGGCAAAGCGCTTCTTTTGCATACTGATCCTGCGGCCGAAATCGGCGTGTTTGCAAAGGGCAAGCGCAGTTTTACGCAGCACGTTCAAATTGAGTGGGGCCATATCTTTTCTGGCCCGGGAGGCATCTTCAGCAAAAACGACATCTAGGGCCCAATGAAGCTGATTCCCTTTCAAGCCTATCACATAGTCCGCCTTACCGGCACAGATTTTCCCAATGATCTCCTTCTGGCAACTCATGGCATCCGCCGTTACAATGCTCCCTTCGATGTTC
>CAZVVH010000025.1:0-14650 GCA_964630475.1 uncultured Oscillospiraceae bacterium
CAAGGATCTCCTTCACAGCTTCCTGTACCCGGCCAGTATCCGTAATGTCACAGGCGACACCGATTGCATCCACGCCATATGTTTCGCGGAGAGATGCGGCCACCTCTTCAATCAGGTTTTTGCGGCGGGCAAGCGCCACGATGGATGCGCCCTGATTGGCAAGCGCGTTTGCCATCTGCACTCCCAGTCCTGTGGAGCAGCCTGTCACAACAGCGACCTGACCCTTCAAGTCAAAATAATTTTTCATAAAGAATGAGCTCCTTTCATCAAATAGTGGTAATTCATGTACCATATTCAGTTTACCAGATTCTTGGAACAATGACAAGTGATAGGCGGGCTGAACATGAAAAGTTTTTCTGTCAAAATCCAGGCTGCGGAACTTCATAATAGCGATTGGCGATGTACCGTCCTGTCATACGGCGGCTTCAGATGGTACAGACTGAATTTTTAAAAGGGTCCTTTTCTACAGCCTTAGCTCTGTGCCGGAGACGGCGCAGGGCTGTTTTTCATGCCCTCATATCGTGCTGTGAAAAGGAAAGATGCTTTTGCCGGGGGCCAAGTAGGCTCGGTTCGCCGGAGGGTGGGGCGGGTGTGCAGCTTCCCCAGGGATCTGGGGCAGAGGGGAAGCCTGAGATGGAATCCTGGTCACCCAGGAATTCAGAGGAGAAAAATCCGCTTCAAATCTTTGACTAATCTCACAAATTTTTTCACCAAAAAACGGAGATATACAAAAGCTAAGGTGATGCAAAAATGAATTATTTGTAAAAATTCCGATGCGAATTTGCATTGGTGATTTTTAAACCAAGGATCAGATCAATAGACAAAATTTAAAAGCCAGCGCTGGTTTTCGTCTGCCGTCATACCCGGATCCTGGGATCATCTGCGGGCTAACACGAACCGCGCTGGCTTTGTATTATCAGAGGCCGTGTTTATTTTTCTTGCGAACCACAGAAGACTGGCTGATTTTCAGCAAATGGGCGGCCTTGTAGGTGCTGCCGGTCATCTGCATTGCCCAGTCCAGCAGCTGGCGCTCACAGTGCTCCATATAGTTGGCGTAGGAGAAGCTCTCCTGGCTGGTATCAATGGCGGGGACGCTGAGACGGATTTCCCGGACGGAAGGCTCATCCAGAATTTTAGCAGGAAGGCAATCCCGGCTGAGGATGGTGTCTTTGGAGAGCACCATCATATATTCCAGTGTATTTCTCAGCTCCCGTACATTGCCGGGCCAGGAGTAATTCTCGAAGATGGTTATCACGTCAGGGTCGATGGTATATTTTCCATATTGGGTGCAGAGTGTCTCCAAATAGTATTCTGTAATGGGGCGGATATCTGCTCTGCGGTTTCGCAGTGCAGGAATCTCCAGGGGAATCACGTTGATGTGATAATACAGATCCTTCCGGAAGCTGCCATTTCTGACGTTTTCCGCAAGATTTTGGCAGCTGGTGCAAATCAATCGAAAATTCGTGGAGTGGAATACAGAGGATCCGATCCGTTTCCATTCCCGATTTTCCAAGGTTAACAGCAGTTTGCCCTGGATGGAGAGGGGGAGCGCGTCAATGTTGTCAATGAGCAGCGTACTCCCATCAGCTTGCTCCAGAAATCCGGGGGGGGTATCTCCAAACCATTGGAAACGGAAGTCCCATCACAGCCGAACAATTGGACGTCCAGAGCCTCCTCGGACATGGCCGCGCAGTTGACATAAATCATAGGCTTTTTAGAGCCGCTGCAGGAGTGGATATACCGGGCAACCAGCTCTTTTCCAACGCCGGATTCCCCGGTGATGAGAACCGGAGTGGTCAGCCTGGCCAGTGTACGAGCCACCGATAAGACCGTCTTCATAATCTGGCTGTTGTGGACGATCCTGACGGTGTCCCCGGAATCAAATCCATCTGTACGGCCGGTATGGCTGGTGGCCTCTGACAACTGGTCGTTTAGAGCTTCCATAGTGTGAACGACATTTACCACGTATTTGATATTTCCCTGCGCGTCGTAGATAGGGGTTGAGGTCAGGAGCTGCCTGCAGTCGTGGTTGGCGGCTGTGATCACATTTTGAAACCGGGTGATCTGTCTCCGCTCTCGCATGGCCATTTCAGTGACACTGAATGTGATCTTTCCGCGACGGACCATCTCATAAACGCTCTCACCGATCAGGCCGTCATCGGTTTCCTCCAGCATGCGAAGATAAGGCCGGTTTGTATAGATCACAACCCCTTTTTCATTCGTAACATAAATACCTTCGCGGACGGAGTCCAGAATTCTGATTAAAAGATCGTAATCAAGTCCCATGGGAGTTCCTCCCTCCGAGTAATGTGGGAATACAAGTTATAGTTTTCCCATAATTTTTAGAATTTCTATCAGCTTTTCGTCTCGATATGCAATGGCGTCTTGGATCGTTCGTCCTTCCTGAACGGTCCGGTTTTTCAACTCAGCTTCAACGCCGGATACCGCCATATCCTCCCATTCGGAGGGATATGTGCTCCAGGTTGCCATGTCCGCCAGCCACATCTGTGCGGATTCCACCATATGACCATGGGAATGCCTCAGACCGGCATCTCCGCCGGCGATGTGGATCAGCATATTGGGGCCCATGATGGCCCAGCGCAGGCCGGGACCGAAGGAAACCGCTTTATCAATTGCCTCCACAGAGCAAACCCCTTTGACCAGCAGGTCAGCGGCCTCGCGGGCCAGGGCGATTTGCAGCCGGTTGGCAACGAAGCCAAGGCTTTCTTTGTTCAGAATGATTGGCTCCTTGCCAATGCTGCGGTAAAAGTCAAAGGCGGTCTGAATTGCCTCCTCCGCTGTCTTTTCCCCCTTGCTCAGCTCCACCAGAGGAATGAGATGAGGGGGATTGTAGGGATGTGCTCCCACGCACCGTTCAGGATACTTGGATTCCTTGGCAATCTCGCTGATCAAGAGACCGGAGGTGCTGGTGGCGTAGATGGTGTCAGGGGAGGCAAATTCATCAATCTGAGCCAGAATCGAACGCTTGATAGGGTATTTCTCTGGGCCGGATTCCTGAATATATTGTGCACCGGCTAGGGCATCAGCGATGCTGGTGGTGGTGGAAATACGGCCCTCAATGGCTGAAATATCCTCATCGGTAAGAACCTTTTGGGTTTTTAGATAGCCTAGGCTGTTGTGAATGCCGGTCAGCGCCAGCTTCAGTGGATCTTCGGCAATATCATACAGGCGAACCGTCAGCCCCTTCATAGCGAAGTTGACTGCCCAGCTCTGACCAATGACACCCGCTCCAACGCAGGTAACCGTGTTGATCTCGCTCACTTTAAACATGATGGAAAGCCTCCGTTTCTTAATTCATTTTATTGACAGATAGGACGGTGCCCCGCGTTCAAGAAGGAAGTACCGTCACAAATTCATTCTATCTGCTGTATAGGGGGCTTGTCAAGCTGTCGAAAAGGAGGGAAATTAAGGCGAAAATATTGATTTGAGGGAGAGAATAATAAATATGCAACCAAACCGAAAATGACTTACCGTCAAGAAAAAATAATTCTGGAATTGGTGAAAATGCCGAATGGTGAGGTAGAGAACTTTAATTTTTTCTTGATTTTGACGAAACTCTATGTTATAAACCAATCAAGGCAATGATCCCGTTTCGCAAAAAATTCTCCGGAGAAGTCGGGAGACTTGTGATTTATTTCGTATGGAGGGAAGATTCTAAAATGCCTAATGATAAGAAAAAAGTGATTATTACGGTGGCCCCCACCGGTACGCTGTCGCCCAAGGCAGTGAACCCGGCAGTTCCGACCTCGCCCAAGGAGATTGCTGAGGATGTTTACCAGTGTTGGCGGGCTGGCGCCTCTGTTGCCCATCTGCATATGAGAGACGACAATGACAATGGCTGCATGGACAAGGAAAAGTTTAAAGAGACCGTCCGCCGGATCCGTGATAAGTGCGATATTATCATAAACCTGACCTCTTCTGGCCAGCCCGGCGCCAGCGATGAGGACCGTGTCGCCCATATTCTGGAGATCAAGCCAGAGATGGCCACCTTTGATGCTGGCTCCTTCAACTGGCTGCCTCGGGATGTCTTTATGAACGGCCCCGAATTCCTGGACAGGCTGTCTCAGGTCCTGAAGGAGACCGGAGTGAAGCCTGAGTTTGAAATCTTCCATCCGGGCATGTATGACGTAGCCAAGTATTACATTGAGAAGCATAATTTGCCTGGAACGCCCCACTTCCAGTTTGTGCTGGGTGTCAAGGGCGCCATGGCTGCCACCGTGGAGAATCTTCTCTATCTGTACAATCATCTGCCCGAGGGGGCCACATGGTCTGCCTTTGGCATCAGTGCCCAGCACTTGCCCATTCTGATGACTGCTCTGGCTCTGGGCGGCAATATCCGTGTCGGCCTGGAGGACAGCGGCTACTATACCAAGGGCGTTCAGGCAAACAATCTGATCTTGGTTGAGCGCGCCGCCCGCATTGTCAAGGAGGCTGCTAAGGAGGTTGCAACTCCCGATGAGGCACGTAAGATCCTGGGCCTCTGCTGATCTGACTGACTGCTGTCTGGGGGACAGCTTCAGATAACTACCGCACCCTCCCCCAATAAGCGCTCTGAAAAAACAACGTAAAGGAAAGGAAAGAAAAAATGAAAAAACTGATTGCTATGATCCTGGCTCTGTCTATGGTGCTGAGCCTGGCAGCCTGTGGCGGCGGTTCCCAAGATGAACCTAACTCCGGCAATGAAACGTCTCCGGTGGAATCCATTTCCGCTTCTGGAGAGCCTGTCGACAGTGAGGCTGAACCCAGCGACAACGCGGTTTATATTGCCATTCTGGAGCCTATGTCCGGCTCCAATGCCACCAATGGTGAGCTGTCTGTGAAAGGCCTGGACATGTATGTGGATTACTACATGGAGAAGTACGGCGGAATCCAGTCTATGGACGGCGCTGAAATCATTCTGGATCTGTATGACACCTGCTCCGATAAGGAGACCGCAATCACTCTGTTTGAGCAGATCGTTGAGGATGAGAAGTATTCCGCAGTGATTGGCCCCTACCAGAGCGGCGTTGGTATTGTTCTGGCTCCTCTGGCCATTGAGTATGAGATGCCTTTCATGGTGATCAACTGCACCAGCGATACGGTTATGACCAATGGCGAGAATAAGTACGTCTATCGTACCAACATTGGCTCCTTCGATGGTGACCCCGGCATGCAGGAGCTGTTTACCTTCCTGGATGAGCAGCTTCCTAACGGCCTGAATTCTGTTGCCATGCTGTATAATGATGACGACTGGGGATCCGCCGCGCTGAAGATTACCACCGGGCTGTGCGAGATGTATGACATCGACCTGGTTGTTTCCGAGCAGATTGCCGCAGACGTTTCCGACCTGACCACCGTTGTCAACAAGGTCAAGAACTCCGGCGCGGATCTGGTTATGACCGCTCTGTATCAGGACGCGCATGAGCTGCTGAGCAACACCATGTATGAGTATGACTGCGACCTGCTGACTGTCTCCTACGGCGGCGGTACCTCCGCTGATACCTTCCTGCAGAATGTGGGCGAAGCCGGCGAGAATATCATCCAGGTTGTGGGCTGGGCTCCTACGTATATGACCAGTGACGAGGCAAACGCCATCAACGATGCTTACTATGCTGAGAACCACCAGAATCTGACCCAGGAAATCTGCTGGGCATGGCTGGGCCTGGGCGCTCTGATCGAGGGCATCGAGGAGGCTGGCTCCGCTGACCGTGAGGCAATTGCGGATGCTCTGTATGCTATGGATATCAGTGCCGAGGACGGCTACGATATGTTCATGTTCTCCTACTACCTGGGTGTCAAATACGCAACCGAAGGTCAGATCAATACTCAGGATGGAACCACCCGTTACAACAATAATGAGGATATCGGCGATGCAGCTGGCCAGTGCTTCTGCCAGGTCATCGACGGTGAGTGGGTCGTGGTTGGTCCCCAGGCCCGTCTGGAAGGCGAGTCCCCCATCAGTATTCCCGACAGCTATTACAACTGATCTGTAATGGCGGTCTCAGACGCAGCTGAAAGCTGACTAGACTCCCGCCCAGCTGGGCTTAACGGGCCCAACTGGGCGGACTGTATTCCGTAGTTATTCTCGTTTGAAAGGAGAATTGTATCAAAATGACATATGTGCAGACACTGATTGACGGCATTATGATTGGCGGTATCTATGCCATCATCGGTCTGGGCCTGAGCATTGCATATGGTGTTATGAGTGTCATTAACTGGGCTCATGGCGAACATCTGATGCTTGGCATGTACATTGCATACCTTTGCGTTACATGCCTTGGCTTGGATCCTTATCTGACCATCCCAATTACTGCTGTTATCCTTGGCGCGTTTGGCTATCTTCAGCAGACCCTGTTCTACAACGGCATTCTCCGCCGTGCCACTTCCAAAGCCGGTGAGTACATTCTGCTGTTTACGGCGGGACTTGGTGTGGCCATGACAGGTATTGTCAATATGATTAACAGCCGTACACTGGCAGTCAAAACCGTTTATACCGGCAAGACCATTGAAGCCTTCAAGAGATTCGGTCTCTATATTTCCGTTCCCAAGGCAATCGCGTTCGTGATCGCAATCGTGATCACGTTGATTCTCTATTACATCATGCAGAAGACGGAGATCGGCCGTTCCATTCGTGCAGTTGCCGCAGACCGCGTCACCGCTCAGATCATGGGTATCCGCTCCAATTTCATCTTTTGCCTTGCCTTTGCCATCAGCACCGCTCTGGTCGGCATTGCTGGTTCTCTGATGATTCCCTATTACAGTGTTTCTCCTTATGTGGGCAACAGCTTTACCTTTAAGGCATTTATGATTGTGGTTCTTGGCGGCAAGGGCAATGTGCTGGGCGCCATCTTTGGCGGCGTTCTCATTGGTCTGATTGAAAAAATCGGTGGTATGATCTTTGGCGAGGCCATTGCGCAGATCCTGATTTTCGTGCTGTTCATCGTGATCCTGCTGGTCAAGCCCGAAGGGCTGCTGGCTCGGAAGAAGTAAGGGGTGACTGAAATGAAAAGCTTTGATTTGAAAAAGAATATCAAATGGATTTTGGTTGCCATAATTGCTGTGATCTTCCTGATGATTCCTGTCTTTGTGAAAACAAACGCGACCCTGCATATCATCATCCTGATGATGCTCTATATGTACTTTGCCAGCGCGTGGAACATCATGGGAGGCTACGCCGGGCTGTTTTCCCTGGGCAACGGCATCTACGTCGGACTCGGCGCATATGTTTCCGCAATTCTCTGGGCAAATACCGGACTGACACCCTTTATTGGCATGATTTTAGGCGGCCTGGTCGCTGCGGCTGTCTCCCTGATTGTGGGATACCCGACTTTTAAGCTGAAGGGTGTTTATTACGCTCTGGCCACGGTTGCTCTGCTGACCGCGTTCAAAACCTTTGCGAACTCTCGGGAAACTCTGTTTGGCATCTATTTTGCCGGTTCTAACGGTTATAAGATCACCGTGGAAAACGGCTTCTGGAACATGCAGTTTGCGACAAAGGTTCCTTACTACTACATCATTTTTATTCTGCTTGTCATCATCATTCTGGTAAATGTGCTGATTTCCAAGTCCAAGTTGGGCTACTACTTCCGGAGCATTGGCGCAAATCAGGGTTCCGCAGCCTCTCTGGGTGTTAACGTTGTCCGTCAGAAGCTGATTGCACAGTTTTTGACCGCATTTTTCACCGGCATCGGCGGCGCCTTCTATGCTCAGCTGCTCCGCTACTTTGATCCCGCCACCGTATTTGGAATGGATATGTCGCTGGATATTTTGATCTACGCCGTGGTCGGTGGTGCGGGAACCGTACTTGGTCCGCTGCTGGGAGCCGGTATTCTCTATCCTCTGGGGCAAATTCTGAACTCCACCCTCCAGGGGCTGACCGGTATTTCCACTGTGGTTTACGGCATTCTGCTGGCGGCCGTTGTGTTCTATATGCCCGGCGGCATTGTCTCCACTGTTAAGGCCATGTGGAACCGCCATCAGGCAAAGAAGCTTTTGAGCGGCAAAGACGGCAGGCCCAACTCGGACGAGAAGCAGGATATGGCAGAGGGGAAAGGGGTTGACAGTAAATGAGCGCCACAATTGATCGGAACGTTGTAGTTCTGGAAGCGAAGGGCATGACGAAACGCTTTGGTGGTCTGATTGCCGTCAATTCTGTCGATATGAAACTGTTCAAGAATGAAATTCTGGGCTTGATCGGTGCAAATGGCGCCGGCAAGACGACAATGTTTAATCTGCTGTCCGGAGTCCTTCCTGCCAGTGAAGGAACGCTTTCCTACCAGGGCAAGGAGATTCCGTCTCCCAAGGCGGACAAAATGGCAAAGCTGGGCATTGGTCGAACCTATCAGGTGTGCCAGCCCTTTGGTGATATGACGGTCTGTGAGAATGTTATGGTGGGAGCCTTCCTCCACACCAGAAATCCCTCTGTGGCCCGCCGGGAAGCTATGGAGATCCTGGAACGGCTGGATATGGCGGACCGGGCGGATGCGATGGGCGGTGCGCTGACCCTGCCTGAGCTGAAGCGCATGGAGATCGCGCGAGCGCTGTCCATCAGACCGGATGTGCTTCTGTTGGATGAGGTTCTGGCAGGCCTGAACCCTACTGAATGTGACGAAATGCTGAAGGTAATCAAGGGAATCCGCGATGAGGGCATGAGTATTATTATGATCGAGCATATCATGCGGGCCATTATGAGTTTGTCGGATCGCATTGTTGTTATGAACGAGGGGCGGAAAATTGCGGAAGGCCTGCCCGAAGAGATTGCCACCAACGCGGAAGTGATTGCATCCTATCTGGGTGGTTCCTCACATACTGCTGCAGCGAAGGTAGGTGACACAAATGGCTAATAAGATTCTGGAGGTTAAGGATCTCAGAGTGTCCTATGGAAGCTTTCTGGCGCTGGACGGTCTGAGCCTGGATGTGGAAGAGGGCGAGATTGTTGCCCTTCTGGGTTCGAACGGAGCCGGAAAGACCACGACGATCAACTCCATCAATGGTGTGATTCCTCACATGGGAGGCAGAATTAACGGAGGCCAGGTTCTCTTCAATGGTCAGGATATGGCCGCGGTTCCTCTGGTCAAGCGCTCTGCTCTGGGCATGACCCAGGTGCCCGAAGGGCGGCACCTGTTTGAAACCCTGACCGTGCATGAGAATCTGCTGGTGGGGTCCACTGAAAAAACCGTTGCCCGCAAGAAGCGGAAGGAGAACCTGGAGCTTTGCTACCAGCTGTTTCCCAAGCTGCATCAGCGCAGGAATCAGCTGACTGGTTCTCTGTCCGGCGGCGAACGTCAGATGGTTGCCATCGCGCGAGCCTTGATGCAGTGCCCCAAGCTTCTGATGTTTGATGAACCCTCCCTGGGCCTTGCGCCTGTTATCGTTGAGGATGTATTCAGAATTATCGTTGACATTAACAAGAATATGGGCACCACCGTCCTGCTGGTGGAGCAGAACGTCCAGGCCTCCCTGGAGATTGCGGACCGGGCTTTTGTGATTGAGAACGGCCGCAACTTTAAGTCCGGCGCTGCATCCGAGCTGCTGGGTGATGACGAGCTGAGACGCGCATACTTGGGCATTTAACCTGACGGAGCCTATAACAGGCTCCTCTGAGATGATGAACTACGTGAGGTGCTGCTGTAAAACAGGGAGAGGAGCTATAATGCGGGCATTCAATCGAATTGCATTGGTTGGAGCCGGTTCCCTGGGACTGGTCTTGGGAGCCTATATTTCAAAATCGGGGAGACAGATTGACCTGATCGACTCCGATCAGGCCCATGTAGATGCACTGAATCTGAATGGAGCCAGGATTATTGGCACGTCCGAGTTCACGGTGCCGGTTCACGGAATCACTCCGGAGCAGATGGAGGGCAGCTATGACCTGATCCTTTATTTGGTAAAGCAGACGGCAGATGAAATTGCTCTGCCTCAAATCGCGGAGCACATGCATGAGAAAAGCATCCTCTGTACGCTGCAAAACGGGCTTCCCGAGCCGGGACTTGTGGAACGATTTGGTCTTGAACGTGTGATGGGAGCCACCGTGGGCTGGGGCGCCACCCTTGTCGGGCCTGGTGTTTCCCAAGTCACATCAACAGAGCCGACCCGGCATTTTGTACTGGGGCGTCCTGACGGCGTCATTGACGATCTGGTTTATAGGGTTAGAGCTGTGTTGGAGCAAATGTGCCGCACAGAGATTACCAACAATCTAATGGGCATTCGATGGTGCAAGCTGGGTATCAATGCGCTGTTCAGCGGATTGTCTGCGGGCTTGGGATCCACCTATGGTGTGATCATGGAGAATGACCGCTTCCTGGGTTATGCCGCTGCTATGGGGAAAGAACTGGCGGATGTTGCAAGGGCCAACGGTGTGACCCTTGCTGTGGATGCGGGCATGGACTTTGCTGGGGAGCTGTATTATGAGGATGAGGCGGAGCTTCCCCGTGTTCTTGCCCGGTACCGCCGTCTGCTGGATGGCCAGCAGCAGCTGGAGGCAAGTATGCTTCAGGATATCAGAAAAGGCCGCCGTTGCGAAGTGGATGCGATAAACGGCATGGTGTCGTATTACGGAAAAAGAGCCGGGATTCCAACGCCGAAAACGGACGCCTTGATTCGGCTGATTAAAGAGGCGGAGGCAGGCGTGCGGGTCCCCAGCCCGGAGAATTTCGCACTGCTGCCAGGAGATTGATTCCCTGGCAGGAGAATGGCGGCCTATGGGAATCAGGCTGCTATTATCGGGTGCCTTTGCTGATATAAGGACCCCGTAATCAAGGATCAATATGAATTGGAGGAGAATACTATGCGGATCAGTCAGGTTATGGAGGAAACGCCCAGCGTAACCGCACAGGAGAATATGGCAACCCGGTTGGCGGATAAAGTCCGCAATATCTGGCTGGAGAACCAAAATGCCGGTGTTCGGGCCTGGGAGGAAAATTTCTATGAGGACCCGGATGGTGTCAGCTTTTTGAGAAGTGAATCATTCCCGTGTCTTCAGGGGATCGACTATATCTTTAAGTGGTGGAATACCGACCGGGAGGATGAGCTGGGCGGTCAATTAGAGGTCCTGTGGAAGGTGAATCGCGATGGTGGGATGAAATTCTATAAAACAGCCCTGGGATTCACCGACCGCGATTTCGTACTTGCCATGATTCATACGGAGTCCGATAAGCGCGAGTCCTTCCGCGCGGACTTCCGCAAGGCATTTGCCCTGTGGCAGAAGCTGTACATTGCCAAGCTGTACGGTTCATAATACTGTTCTAACAACAATTGCCGGAATCTCACCGTGGGCGAGATTCCGGCAATTTTGTCATTTGTGAAGAACAAGCTTGTGTTTTGAGGCGGCCCTATCTATCAAAATAGATTGTGCCTGGATTATGGCAGGTCCGAAATGGGGTGTCAAGGGCTGCAGCTCAGACGTTGGGCCGGTTTACTTGCTCAGTTCATCTGTCAGCCGAAGGATTTCCGGCGCCAGCTTTTCCCGCCGCTTTTTGGTAATGTGGGTGTACAGCGGATAGGCGAGGCAGATGCCTGCGATTCCAACAATCCCAATCAGGATGCCGGGAACAAAGAGGATGTCGTCCCATACCATGATGCAGCACATGCCAAAGCCCATAACCAGGGTACTGACGATGCCCACAATCAGAGCGGCGATGGAGCCGGGCTTTGTCACACTTTGATCCAGCCGGCGCAGCTGCTCCATTCGATCCTCCTCTTTGGGCAGATACTTCTTGCGAATGGCGTTGATCTCCTCCTGCTGCTTGGCAGAATAGGTATAATGAAACGCTTCATTTTTCTCACTCATAATGGGTAACCTCCATGAGTCTGTTTTGATTCCAAATCCTTTGCGAAAGATGATCTTTACGAATGGTTTATCTTCAGCTCTTTCAACTGTTTCGTGGAGTGAAGGATCATAAATATTGCCATCCCCAGGACAATCACACAGACGCCGCCGCCTGTGGCTCCTGTCATCATTTGGCGAAACAGAAGGCCATCCTCCGCGCCAAACTGCGCCAGCATTGCGGTTTCCAGAGAGAGGATGGAGACCATCGCCGCCACCAGATTGATGGCCTTTGCCGCTGACAACACCGGGCTTCCGTGCTTTCTGTATTTCACAAGGTTGATCGCTGCAATGGTGATGGCGTAAAAGGCATAGGCGGCCATGGCGTAGATCAGCAATCCCGGATATTCATATCCCCGGTTCTGATGGACCATGAAAGCCACAATTCCCGCCAATGCCAGGTTCATCACCAAAAGCATGATCCCGCAGAGGCGGTATCGGCGCAGCTCCGCCGCCATATCCTTCCCAATGGTGTTTTTGTTCACGTGCCGGAGCAGTAAAAACTGTATGATTGCCAGCAGGATATAGTAGGATGCCAAGGAGATAAACCAAAAGGAGCGGTAATAGATTCCCGACGCCATCTTGATGACGATATACAATAAATTGATGAAAAACCCCCGGTACAGCGAGATTCCCGTGCGGAAAGCTACATCCCGGAAAAATCGTTCCCCCAAAGGCGTGCTCAGCACCTTTTTCACCAACGGGTGGTTGCCAATCCTGTTTCGAAGGGCGCGTATCACCCCTGTCACCCCGGTGGAGGTGATGACCATGGCGTAAGCCGACAGGGCGTAGGAGACATAAGCGGCAATGCCCTGAATGCCAAGGCCCAGTACGGTAAAGACAAAAATAAACGAGGGGAGAGAGATCAGCACGGTGAGCCAGGGCGGCAGGAAAAACACGGTTTTTAAGATCTGTTTAAGCCGGTCCATCCGTTTTCCTCCTGAGCTTCACGGTAAACGTGCTGCCCTTGCCCATTTCGCTTTCCACCGAAATATCCCCCTCAGCAATGTCAATCACCCGCTTCACCAGGGCGAGGCCAAGGCCGTTGCCCTGGGTGGTGTGGGAGGTGTCTCCTTGATAAAACTTCTCGAAAATGTGGGCGCCGGTTTCCCGGCTGATGCCGCAGCCGGTATCCGTCACCTGCACCACAGCCAAGGTTCCCTCCGATTTCAGACACAGGGACACGTTCCCGCCTGGCTCTGTAAACTTCATGGCATTGGAGAAAAGATTGTTCCAAACCAGTGTCAGCAGCTCGGGATCACCTTCCACCAGCACGCTTTCCTCCAGGTCCGTGTCGAGTTCAATGCGCTTTGCTTCCCAGATGTCCTCAAAGGCAAGCAGACATTCGCAGAGCTGTTCCCCTAAATCGAAAACCTGCTTGGCGGGAAAAATCTGCTGATTTTCCAGCTTGTTCAGCTTTAAGATGTTGGAGATCAGGTCCGCCAGCCTGCGGGAGGCATCGGTAATGGCCTTGGCATATTCCATCCGCCTTTCCTCCGGCAGTCCCGGCTGCTGAAGCATGGTACCATAGTTCTGTATCACGGCCAGCGGCGTTTTCAGCTCATGGGACACATTGGCGATAAAATCAGTGCGCAGGGTCTCCGTCCCCGACAGCTCCTCCGCCATGCGGTTGAAATAGTCGATGATGACATTGAGGCCGTCTCGGGAATCCAAGCTGCGGATGGGCTGAATCCGCGTTGTAAAATCTCCCTGCATGATTTTTTCCGCAGCGGTTACAATGCGGTGAACTGGCCTTGCCGTCATATACCAACGGCGCACTCCGTCTGCAATGGTGCAGAGCAGGCTGATCAACACCACATTTAAAAAGGTGAGCTTTGCGGCATAGCTGATTTCCGACTTTGTCAAGGCGGTTCCCATGCTCCTCTGCATGGTGTGCAGAAACAAGAGCATACAGCAGGTGGTGACAAAGGACATCAAAAGGAAAAAAATCATATAGCGCCCCAAGAAGAACAGCCAGCGGATTGCCTCGGGCTCCTCTGCCTTCCGTTTGCTCATTTCAACACCGCCTTATAGCCAAGCCCGTGGACGGTGACGATCTCAAAATCATGGCAGACGGAGAACTTTCCCCGCAGCTTTGCCATATACACATCCACAGTGCGCAGGCTGGAGGTGGTGTCGCCGTCCCAAAATTCATCCATGAGCTGGGAGCGGGTAAAGGTTTTCTTCGGGTAGGACAGCAGCTTGTACAGAAGGTTGAATTCTCGTACCGTCAGACTGATTTCCTCCCCGTCTAAATAGGCGGTGCGCTCGTCCGCATCCAGCGTAAGACTTCCCACAGTCAGCTTCCGGCTGCTGGCAATTTTGGCCCTGCGGAGCAAGGCGCCGATCCGCAGGAGCAGTTCATCCAAATCAATGGGCTTCACCATATAGTCGTCGATTCCCACCTGAAAGCCCCGCCGCTTGGCGGAAAGGTCGTCTCTGGCCGTCATAAAGAGAATGGGAATCTCCTGATTCTGTTCCCGAACCGTTTCCGCAAACTTAAATCCGTCCACATCCGGCATCATAATATCAGAGATAATCATGTCAAACAGGCTGCCATACATGGCGTCATATGCTTCATTGGCGTTGAGGCAACCCACAGCCTCATACCCATTCTGATTCAGGTAGGAGCAGACGGCGTGATTCAGCTCCCGATCATCTTCCAACACTAACAGTTTAAACATGAGGTGTCCCTCCTGGATTTTTTCTATTATAACATGGAAATGTTAAAGTTTTGTTTGCGCTCCCGGCTTTTTGTAATTTTTTCTGAACGTAAATTGCAAGTGCAAATTGAACACGTGAGAGGTAGAAATCTAGCCCCGGCAC
>CAZVVH010000026.1:0-14595 GCA_964630475.1 uncultured Oscillospiraceae bacterium
CCTATACCGCCTGGTCCGACTCCTACATCCACTCCGCCTTTGAGAACACCTCCGCAGTGGCCTCTGGTGTGGAGGCAGCTTACCGCATGATGAAAAAGAAGGGCAAGCTCAACAGCACCTACAAGGTGATTGCCCTGGGCGGCGACGGCGGCACCTATGACATCGGCTTCCAATCCCTGTCCGGCGCCCTGGAGCGGGGAACGGACTACACCTACTTTTGCTACGACAACGAGGCCTATATGAACACCGGCATCCAGCGCTCCTCCGCCACCCCCAAGTTCGCCAACAGCACCACCACCCCTCCCGGCACCCAGTCCACCGGCAAGGAGCAGGGGCAAAAGCTGCTGACTGACATCTGCGTGGCCCACGGCATCCCCTACGCCGCCCAGACCACCATGATCGGCAATATGAAGGACTTCTATGGAAAGGCCCACCGGGCCATTTATACCGAAGGCCCCGCATTCGTTAACATCCTGACCCCCTGCCCCCGGGGCTGGCAGTATTCCTCTGAGCTGCTGCCTCAGATCTGCAAAATGGCTGTGGAGACCTGCTTCTGGCCCCTGTATGAGGTGGTAAACGGGGAGTATCACCTGACCTACATGCCCAAGCAGAAGCTGCCGGTGGCCGACTTTATGAAGCTTCAGGGCCGCTTCAAGCACTGCTTCCAGCCTGGCAACGAGTGGACCCTGGAGGCCGCCCAGAAGTGGGTTGACGAGCGCTGGGAGACCCTTTTATCCAAGTGCAAGTGATCCCATTTCACAAGCAAAATCTGACCGGCCGCCTGTTTTCAGGAGGCCGGTTGTGCTATAATGAATACACTTATTCAACCAGCAAGGAGGCGACACCCTGTGGAAATATGGGACTGCCACGTTCATCTTTTTCCCCCGGAAATCTATCGGAACTGGGACAAATATGCCCCCCGGGACCCGTGGTTCCAAGGGCTGACCCGCAAGCCGGCAAACGGCAAGGGCACAGAGGAAGCCTGGGCGGACGGCCAGGAGGCGTTGGCCTGTGCGGACGCGGCGGGGGTATTCGGCCTGGTCATGCAGGGCTGGTATTGGAACGATTCCGGGCTGCAAACCCTTCACAATGATTACATGGCTCAGCTGCTGACGGAGGATCCCCACCGCCTTCGCGGGTTTATTTCCATCAATCCGAAATTCGGGGCCGCCGCCATCGCTGAGGTGGAGCGCTGCATCAAGCTGGGCTTCTCCGGCATCGGAGAGCTTGGTCCCGGCGGCAATGGCTATGACTTTGACGACCCTGATTTTCTCAAGCTTCTGGAGTGCGCCAACCATTACCAGCTCCCGGTCTGCATCCACTGTGGAGAGCCGGTGGGCCACCCCTACCCTGGCAAGGACACCACCTCCCTGGCTCCCCTTCCAGAGATCGTGAAGCAGTTCCCCAACGTGACCTTCATCCTGGCTCACCTGGGGGGCGGTCTCCCCTTCTATGAGCTGAACCGCCGCATTCACAGGGCTATGGTCCCCAATGTGGTCTATGACACCGCCGCCAATCCCCTGCTCTATGAGCTGCGCTCCATCCGCGCCGTGGCAGATCTGGTGGGAGCGGACCGGCTCCTCTTTGGCAGCGACTTTCCCCTCCTCCTTTACCCTTCCCAGAGCCGGGACATGGATATGACCCGCTTCACGGCCCAGATGACCGGAGAGGCCGGCCTGACAGCCCGGGAGCTTCAGTCCGTTATGGGCGGCAACCTGAAACGGATTCTCAAGCTATAACCGCAGAAGAAATGGCCTGCCAGCTTGCGCTGACAGGCCATTTTACGTATGATTTGGTCTTTATTCGGTCTTATTGGGCCAGATATTCCTCCAGGCACCAATCGTTCTCCGCCATTTCCTTGGCCACTGTGGTGCCCACATAGACAAAGTGATAGGGCATATACTCCACGCCGGTCTTATCCTCCTTGCCCTCGGGGAAGCGCAGGATAAAGCCATAGTCGGCGGCGTTTTCCGTCAGCCACTTGATCTCCTCGGTGCACTCCTCGGCAAAGACCGCCTTCACCTGGGCCTCCACATCCACAAGGTCCACAGCCAGGCCGGTGCCATGCTCCTGAACATCCAGATCATCGCTGTCGCTGACATCCTCCTTGTAGCAGGTGGACAGCATGGTGCCATAGCCCTCCGCATGGGCGGCGGCAATGAACTTGCTCAGGTTCTCCGCAATCGTCGCATCCACTTCATGGTTGCCCTCATTCTGGAGTTTGCCCAAGTTATCAACCCCCACCAGCTCCTGTTCAAAGGAGGCGGGAACTGTCTGCATCAGGGCCAAGCCATCGCCGGAATCAGCGGTGCCCGGTTCAGTGGGCTGGTCAGAGACCGCAGGGGTCTCAGACGCGACGGGAGTGGTCTCCTCCGAAGGCTCGGTGGTCTCGGCGGAAGGCTCCGTCTCAGGGGTGGGACTTGTCACAGCGGGCAAGGTTTCAGGGGGCTGGGAGGAGTCAACCTGTTCGGTTTTTGCCTTCCAGAACATCAGGTTGGACAGGTTTCCGCCCGTAATTTGCATGGTAACCAGCACAGCGGCAATGCCCACCACCAGAATGATCAGGATCACCAGCACAGCCTTTGCGCCCCTCCCGCCGGAGTAGTCGCTGTTCTTCTTGCTTGTTTTCTTGGTGGCTTTGCCCGCACTGCCGGAGCCGCGGCTGCCGCCTTTCCGCTGTGAGCCGCTCACTCCGCCCAGACCGCCGTCGTAGGAATCGGTCTCATCTTCCACGTCCAGCAGGAGCAGATCGTCGTCGTCAAACAGATCAAAGTCACCCAATCCATCCAGGAAATCATCATCAAAATCTTTAGCCAAGGGAGTTCCTCCTGTTCTTTTATCAACCTTCCGGTTTTTCGTCCATTGAAAACAAATTTACAGTCTGTTATTATAGCAGAACCCCCTGAAATATGCAACGGGATCTGTCAAAAAATTTATTTCTTCGTCAGATTTTGGCGATAAGCCGTAGGATTCCCGCCAGGAATCCGCAGCAAACCGCACCGCACAGGGCGGGGATCCCAATTCCCGCCAGGGTCCATTTCCAGCTCCCGGTTTCCCGCCGGATGGCCGCGCAGGTGGCGGCACAGGGCCAGTGTATCAGGGAAAAGAGCATGGTACACAGGGCGGTTCCCACTGACCAGCCGTGGGCAGCCAACAGGGCTCCCATTTCTGTGATCCCCGTGGGTTCCGTCAGGCTGCTTCCCGCCATGTAAGCCATCAGCGCAATGGGAAGCACAATTTCATTGGCGGGGAACCCCAGGAGAAAGGCGGTCAAAATTACGCCGTCCATTCCCAAGAGCAACCCCAGAGGGTTCAGGAACCCCGTCAGCAGCTCCAGCAGGCTCTCCCCATCTGCGGTCACGTTGGCTAAGATCCACAGCACCAGCCCTGCTGGGGCCGCCGTACAGACTGCCCGGCTCAGCACGAAGATGGTCCGGTCCACCAGCGCCCGGTAGAGCACCTGCAAAATCCTGGGCCGCCGGAAGGGCGGCAATTCCATAACCATCCCGGAGGGAGAGCCTTTCAGCAACGTGCTGCTGAGCAGCCGGGAGACGCCCAGGGTGGCCGCCACCCCCGCCAGAATTACCCCCAGCAGCAGGGCGGTTTGCCCCAGGCCGCCCCCCGCTGCAAAGAATAGGGAAATCAGGGTGATCAGCATGGGAAAGCGGCCATTACATGGCATAAAGCAATTGGTCAGGATGGCGATCAGCCGCTCCCGGGGCGACTCAATAATGCGGCATCCGGACACCCCCACCGCATTGCAGCCCAGCCCCATACACATGCACAAGGCTTGACGGCCACAGCCACCGCACCGGCTCAGCGTATGATCCATCACAAAGGCCACTCTGGGCAGCAGCCCCCACTCCTCCAACAGAGTGAACAACGGGAAAAAAATGGCCATAGGTGGCAGCATGACGGAAATCACCCAGGCCACCACCCGGTAAACCCCCTCCACCAGCATCCCAATGAGCCAATTCGGGGCAGAGAGCCACCTGAGCGCCCCCTTCACCGGCCCTTCCAAAGCAGTCAATGCCTGGGAGAGCCACTGGGATGGCAGGTTAGCCCCCGCAATTGTCACCCAGAGCACCAGCCCCAGGAGAAGGATCATCAGAGGCCACGCCGCCACCCGCCGCAGAAGCAGCCGGTCCGGCCAACCCGAAGCTCTGGTCTCCCTCCGCTGAGAGGCCTGCGCTGCCAGGTCCGCAGCCTGCGCTGCCGCCGCTTCCAGGGCAGCTCGGGTCAGCTGTTCCTTGGAAAAACCGGCTTTCGACAGCAGCCCGGCGTTGGAGACAAAGCAGTCAGAGACTGCCGCCTCCTCCAGCCGGCTCTCCAACTGCCACAGGCCACGCCGCCGCCCCGCCGACATCCCCACCACTGGAATCCGCAGCTCCGCTTCCAGCCTTTCCAGACTGACTTGAATCCCCCTGCGCTCCGCCTCATCCAGCAGGTTGACACAGAGGATCGCCGGAATCCCCAGCTCCAGGATTTGCAGGGCCAGGATCAGGCTTCGCCCCAGGCAGGTGGCGTCGCAGACAACAATCACCCCATCCAGCGGCGTATCCCGGAGCACTGCCGAGGCCTGCTGCTCTTCCCAGGAGCCGCCGTGAAGGGTGTAGGTCCCCGGCAAATCCAGCAGGCGTACCCGGCCTCTGGACGTTTTCCAAACGCCCTGCGCCACCTCCACCGTCTTACCGGGCCAATTTCCCGTGTGCTGGTGCAGGCCAGTCAGCGCGTTGAACAGCGTGGATTTTCCCACATTGGGGTTGCCTGCCAGGGCGAAGGTTTTCCAAAACCTGCCCTCACTCCGTTCCATCGATCAATTCCTCCACCCGGATGTATTCCGCCTCACGGCTTCTCAAGGCCACTGTCACACCCTGGAAGCGATAGGCCGTCGGGTCCCCCGCAGGGGCACATTGCAGGCAGGCAATCCTGGTCCCAACCGTCATCCCCAGCTCCAGCAGCCGCTGTCCCGCCGGCTCCGGCACATTGACAGCGGCAACTCTCGCACTCTGCCCCGGCTTCAGCTCGTTCAAGGAACTATACTTGCTCATTCGCCCACTCCTCCCGGTTTCGGCGGGCTTACACACCTGCCTGCTATCAGCTTACGCAGGAAGTGGGATTTTGTGACACAAGGAAAAGGCTCCCGCTTTTGCAGGAGCCTTGCGTTCACATTCTACTTTAATCCGCCCGTCGGACGCCTTCCTTCATGGACTTGATATATGCCGCAATATAGGGCACGCAGTCCCTGCCATATTGGGCGCAGAGCTTGACAATAGCGGAGCCTACAATGGCGCCGTCGGACTGGGCCGCCATCTTTTCCGCCTGTTCCGGGGTGGAGATGCCAAAGCCCACGGCGCAGGGAATCTCCTTGACCTCCTTCACCAGCTTGACCATGGCAGAAATATCCGTGGTGATCTGGCTGCGCACTCCGGTGACCCCCAGGGAGGACACGCAGTAGACGAAGCCCTCTGCCTCTGCGGCGATCTTCCGGATGCGCTGGTGGGAGGTGGGAGCGATCATGGAGATCAGCGCGAAGTCATACTCCTTGCAGACCGGCCCAAACTCCTCCTTCTCCTCATAGGGCAGGTCGGGCACAATCATGCCCTGGATGCCGATCTCAGAGGCGGTTTTAATAAACCGTTGGGCGCCATAGGAGAAGATCACATTGGCATAGGTCATAAACACCATGGGGATCTTCACCCGTTGACGCACCTTTCGCACCAGGTCAAACACCTTATCGGTGGTGACGCCCCCGGACAGCGCCCGCAGGTTCCCCTCCTGGATCACCGGCCCTTCGGCAGTGGGGTCGGAGAAGGGAATGCCTAGCTCGATCAGGTCGGCTCCTGCTTCCTCCGCCGAGTAGATAATCTGCTCGGTGGTCTCCAAATCCGGGTCGCCGCAGGTAATAAACGGAATAAAGGCCTTGCCCTTTGCAAAGGCATCTGCAATCTTGATCTTAGTCATGAAGATCCTCCCCTCTGTATCTGGCAATGGCGGCACAGTCCTTGTCCCCCCGGCCGGAAATATTCACCACAATGATCTGGTCCTTCCCCATGGTGGGGGCCAGCTTCCGGGCATAGGCAATGGCGTGAGAGGACTCAATGGCGGGGATAATCCCCTCCATGCGGGAGGTGTATTCAAAGGCATCCACCGCCTCATCGTCGGTGATGGCCACATATTCCGCCCGCTTGATGTCGTGGAGCCAGGCGTGTTCCGGACCGATGCCGGGGTAGTCCAGACCGGCGGAGATGGAGTAAACCGGGGCAATCTGACCGTACTCATCCTGGCAGAAGTAGGATTTCATGCCGTGGAAAATGCCCACCCGGCCGGTGTTCAAAGTGGCCGCTGTCTCAAAGGTGTCAATTCCCCGGCCCGCCGCCTCACATCCGATGAGCCGCACCTCTTTGTCCTCAATAAAGTGGTAAAACGCGCCCATGGCGTTAGAGCCGCCGCCCACGCAGGCAATGACGGCGTCAGGGAGGCGTCCCTCCTTCTCCAGCATCTGCTCCTTCATCTCCTTGGAAATCACGGCCTGGAAATCCCGGACAATCACCGGGAAAGGATGGGGACCCATAGTGGAGCCGATGACATAATGGGTGTCCGCAATTCTGGAAACCCACTCCCGGAAGGTCTCGGAGACCGCATCCTTCAGGGTGGCGGTTCCGGTGGTGACCGGATGGACCTTAGCCCCCAGCAGGCGCATCTTGTAGACGTTCAAGGCCTGGCGCTTGGTGTCCTCCTCGCCCATGTAGACCTCGCACTCCAGCCCAAGCAGAGCGGCAGCGGTGGCGGTGGCCACACCGTGCTGGCCGGCTCCGGTTTCCGCAATGACCCGGGTTTTCCCCATCTTCTTGGCCAGCAGGCACTGGCCCAAGGCATTGTTGATCTTGTGGGCGCCGGTGTGGTTCAAATCCTCCCGCTTGAAGTAGAGCTTCGCGCCCCCCAAATCCCTGGTCATCTTCTCTGCATAATAGAGGCGGGAGGGCCGGCCGGCGTAATCGTTGAGCAATGCGGTCAGCTCCCGGTTGAACTCCGGGTCGTCCTTATAATGGCGATAGGCCTCTTCCAGCTCCAAAACTGCGTTCATCAGGGTTTCCGGAATGTACTGGCCCCCATGAATACCAAATCTTCCTTTTGACATACGTGATTTCCTTTCTTATCTGCGCACTGCGGCAACCGCCCGCAGCACCTTCTCTTCGTCCTTGACTCGATCTGTCTCCACACCGGAGGACAGATCCACCAGGGTGGGGTTCATCAATCGGAGGGCCTCCGGCAGGTTTTCCGGCGTCAGGCCCCCGGCCAGCCCAAAGGGCCGGCCCACACCCTTCACCAGGGACCAGTCAAAGGTCCGCCCCGTACCATAGCCGTTGTCCAGCAGGATCAGGTCCGCCGGGCTGACCTTGGCCCGCTCCAAGTCCTCCGAGGTGCGGATTTGAAACGCCTTCCAGACAGGCTTTCCCGTGACCCGCCGGATGGCGGTGATCTCTTCCTCGGTCTCCGCCCCGTGGAGTTGGGCAATGTCAATGACATCCCGGTTCAGCAGGTCAATGACCAGCTGGACGGGCTGGTTGACAAATACGCCCACGGCGGGAATTTCCCGGGAAATCAGTCCCCGCAGCTTTTCCGCCTGCGCCGGGGTCAGATTCCGGTGGGACCTGGGGAAATTAAGAATCATGCCGAAGTAATCCGGTCTGGCCCGGTTGATAAGCTCCCCGTCAACGGCCCGGTAAATGCCGCAAATCTTAATCTCAGCCACAGGCCCCTCGCATTTCCGCCAGCAGGCCGGCTTTGTCTCCGGCCCGCATCAGCACCTCACCCATGAGCACCGCGTCCGCCCCAATGGACTTTAAAGCGTTTACATCAGCGGCACACGTTACCCCGGATTCCGCCACATAGAGACACTCCGGAGGAATCAGCTCCCGCAGCCGCCCGGCGTTGGAAAAGTCCACGGAAAAATCCTTCAAATTCCGGTTGTTGACGCCGATGATCCTGGCCCCCGCTGAGACCGCCGAAGCAATCTCCCGCTCGTCGTGGGCTTCCACCAGAGCGGTCAGATTCAACTGGCCGCACAGGTCCAAATACCGCGCAAGGGTGGCAGTATCCAAAATGGCGCAGATCAGCAGCACCGCATCCGCTCCCATCAGCTTGGCCTGGTAAATCTGATATTCGTCCACGGTAAAGTCCTTGCGGATCATGGGGGTGCTCACTGCCCGGCGAATCTCCTGAAAAATCTGATCGCTGCCCAAAAACCACTTCGGCTCGGTCAGACAGGAGATGCAGTCCGCCCCCGCAGCCTCATACTCCCGGGCAATCTCCAGATAGGGAAAGTCCTTGGCGATAATCCCTTTGGAGGGGGAGGCCTTCTTCACCTCGCAGATAAAGGACATCCCCGGCCTGCGGAGGGCTTCCTCAAAGCGTCTGCCCTCTCCCTTTGGGTTGTTCCAGCACAGCTCCTTCAGAGCCTCCAGGGAGTTCTCCTCCCTATCCTGAGCCACTCTCACTCTGGCGTAAGCCGCCAGCTCATCCAGAATATTCATATCAGCTGTTGGAGGCCTGGATATACCTCTCCAGGGTGTCCAAGGCCTTGCCGGAGTCAATGGCCTGGGCGGCCAGCCGCACACCCTCGGCAATGGAAGATGCCTTACCGCTGATATACAGGCCGGCGCCGGCATTCATCAGGACGGTATCCCGATGGGGGCCAGGCTTGCCGGAGAGCACCTCCCGGGTGATCCGGGCGTTCTCCTCCGGGGTACCGCCCAGCAGATCGGACTTCTTGCAGCGGGTCAGCCCCAGTTCCTCCGGGGTAATCACATAGGTCCGCTTCTCCCCGCTGACCACCTCACAGATCACATTCTCGCAGGAGGCAGACAGCTCATCCATGCCGTCCCGTGCATAGACCACCAGTCCCCGCTCTACCCCCAGCTTGGGCAGGACGTGGGCCATATTCTCCACCACATCCTCGGCGTAAACGCCCATGACCTGATACTTGGGCCTCGCCGGGTTGGTCAGAGGGCCCAGCACGTTAAACACAGTGCGGATCCCCAGCTCTTTGCGGATGCCGCCCACATACTTCATGGCGGTGTGATACTTCTGGGCAAAGAAGAAGCAGATCCCAACGGTGTCCAGCTCCTTGACGCAAAGCTCAGGCTCCTGCTGCAGGTTGACGCCCAGGGCCTCCAGGCAGTCCGCCGCGCCGGATTTGGAGGAGGCGGCCCGGTTGCCGTGCTTTGCCACCGGCTGCCCCGCCGCCGCAATGACAATGGCAGCAGTAGAGGAAATATTAAAGGTGTTGGCCCCATCGCCGCCGGTTCCCACAATTTCCAGGGTGTCGCAGTTGGGCCGCACCGGGATGGCCTTGTCTCGCATGGCCGCGGCGCAGCCGGAGATCTCATCGTTGGTCTCCCCCTTCATGCCCAGCAGGCAGAGGAAGGCGGTGGTTTGAACCTGGGAGGTATCTCCAGACATGATCTCGCTGACACAGGCGTAGGCCTCTTCATAGGACAAATCTTCGCTGTTTCTCAGTTTCTTAATGGCTTCTGCAATCATGGTAATCTCTCCTTTATGTATGTAATACTGATTCTTGATTAAAAAGTTTAATCAAGGATCTCACGTACTGCGCACGTTTAAATTGTGCCTGGGTTTTTTAAACCGCTTTAATAAGTTTTAGTATGAAATATTGAGGAAATTCTGTAAAATGGTCATCCCATCCGGGGTCAGAATGGATTCCGGGTGGAACTGCACCCCGTAAATCGGGTACTCCCTGTGCTGTACGGCCATAATCTCGCCGTCCTCCGTTCGTCCGATGACCTCCAGACAGTCCGGTATGGTCTCCGCCACAGCAGCCAGGGAGTGGTAGCGGGCAGCGGGGAGCCTTTCAGGCAGGCCGGTAAACAGCGGGCTGGCAGGCTCGATCTCTACCATGGACTGTTTTCCGTGCATCAGCTCCTTGGCATAGCTGACTGTGGCCCCAAAGGCCTTGCAGATGGACTGATGCCCCAGGCAGACCCCCAGCACCGGGATCCCTTCCTGGCCCACCTCCTTCGCCGCTTGGACGCAGATGCCTGCATCCTCCGGCCTCCCCGGGCCGGGAGAGAGGATCACCGCCCTGGGCTTCAGCGCAATGACCTGCTCCACAGTCAGTTCGTCGTTGCGCACCACCCGGATATCCGGATCAATACTTCCGATCAGCTGATACAGGTTATAGGAAAAGCTGTCGTAATTATCCACCAGCAAGATCATTCTTCCAGGCCTCCTTCTGCCAGTTCCAGGGCCTTGACCACGGCCATGGCCTTATTGATACACTCCTGATACTCGGTTTCGGGAACTGAATCTGCCACAATGCCGGCCCCGGAACGGATGAACACCTTTCCGTTCTTCTTAAATGCCAGCCGAATGGCGATGCAGGTATCCAAATTCCCGGTAAAATCCAGGTAGCCAATGGCTCCGCCATAGATACCCCGCTTGTTGTTCTCCAGCTCCTGGATGATCTGGCAGGCCCGGAACTTAGGGGCGCCGGACAGGGTGCCGGCGGGCAGCACCGCATCCACCGCATCCACCCCGTCTTTGTCCGCCCGGATCTGACCGGACACGGTGGAGCCGATGTGCATCACATGGGAATACTTCAACACCTGGTGGTAGCTCTCCACCTTAACTGTGCCGAAGTCGGAGATCTTGCCCAGATCGTTTCGTCCCAGGTCCACCAGCATATTGTGCTCAGCCAGCTCCTTGGGATCCTCCAGCAGCCCTTTTTCCAGCGCTTCGTCCTCCTCTGATGTCTTGCCCCGGGGCCTGGTTCCCGCCAGCGGGAAGGTATGGAGGACGCCGTCCTCCAGCTTCACCAGGGTCTCCGGAGAGGCTCCCGCGATCTCCACGTCGTTGGAGGAGAAATAGAACAGGTAAGGGGAGGGATTTGTGGTCCTCAACACCCGGTAAACGTCCAGCAGGCTGCCCTCATAGTCCGACTCCAAGCGATTGGACAGCACCACCTGAAAGATATCCCCTTCCCGGATATAGTGCTTGGCCTTCTCCACCATGGAGCAATACTCCTCCCGGTTGAACAGAGGGTGCAGAGGGCTGGTCATTCTGCCGGCGGGTGGCGCCTGTGGCTCCCCCTTCCGCAAAAGCTCCGCCATTTGATCCAGGTCAGAGCAGGCCCGGCGGTAATCCGTTTCCAGCTCCTCCACTCCGGCATTGGCGATAAGGATAATTTTCTGCTTGTAATTGTCGAAGCAGATCACCTTGTCAAAGAGCATCAGATCCACATCCTGGAAGCCCTCTTCATCGCCGCAGCTCAGGTTCAGGGTTGGCTCCCCATACTTGATATAATCATAGGAGAAGTAGCCTACCAGACCGCCGGTAAAGGGGGGCATCTCAGGCAGCTTAGGGCTTTTATGCTCCGCCAGAATTTGGCGCAGGCACCGGCCGGGATGCTCGGTCTCCATTCGGATGGTGCTGCCGCTCTTTACCCGCATGTGCCCATCGGTGCAGGTCACTTCCAGCGTGGGATGGTAGCCCAAGAATGTATACCGGCCCCAGCGCTGGTGATCCTCCATGGACTCCAGCAGGTAGCAATGACTGCTGACCTGCTGTAGGATCCGCAGCGCCCGGATGGGCGTACAGAAGTCCGCATACAGCTCCCGTTTTACGGGAATGACCTGATAATCGCCGGAGGCGGCAATGGCCCTGGCCCCCTCCAAACTGGGTGAATAACTCATCATAAATGCCTCCCTTTTCCAAGAAACAAAAAACTCGCCCTCAACAAATGATCTGTCGATCTTTGTCAAGGACGAGTGAAAATCCGATTTCCGCCTCGCGGTGCCACCTTGATTCGCGGCCTGAACGCCGCGCTCTTTCCGGGATACCAGCATATCCCCGGCAACTGACGTATGCCCTCACGTCGCAGAATACTGAGAAATCCTTCCGTTCCCTGCGCCCTCCGCGGTCCATTTGTATTTCTGCGTTCGGCCCGGCTTCCACCTGCCCGGACTCTCTGTGCGTGCACAAAATACGTTATCTCCGCATCAACGGTTTTAAACTTTACCTTATTGAATTATAGCTTTATTATACCATCCGTTTTTTAAATGTCAACTCCTTTTTCCATTCTCCCGTCAGCGCCCAAAGTCCGGAAAATATTCCTTGACGAAATCAATCTCATTTACCTTCCACTCCATGCCGTCCAGATAGGCCAGATTTCCGGCGCCGGTGGTGAAGCTGAACTTCAGCTTGTAGGAGTACAGCGCCTGATACTTCCGGTCATACTGCTTGTTCTGCTGGCCGCTGCCGTACTTGCCGTCCCCCAGCAGCGGATGTCCCGCCGCGGCAAACTGGGCGCGGATCTGATGGGTGCGGCCGGTGATCAGGTCGCATTCCACCAAGGACAAGTTGTTCCTGGTTGCCAACGTGCGGTAGAGGGTCACGGCGGTCTTGGCGCCGGGGCAGGGGGTTTTGCGGACATAGACTTGCTTCTTGGCCTCGTCCTTGAAAATATAGCTCTCCAGCTTGCCCTTGGCCGGGGTCATGCGGCCAAGCACCACGCAGAGGTAGAGCTTGGTCAGCTCCCGGTCCCGAATCTTCTGGTTCATCACCCGCAGGGCCTCCGCTGTCTTGGCCGCAATGACAATGCCCCCGGTGTTCCGGTCGATCCGATTGCAGAGGGCAGGGGCAAAGGAGTTCTCCCTGTTGGGGTTCCACTCCCCTTTCTGGTACAGATATGCCTGGATGTTGTTGATGAGGGTGTGAACCTTCTCTGTCTCGTCCGCGTGGACCACCACCCCGGGGCGCTTATTCACCAACAGGATATTTTCGTCCTCATAGACAATGTCCAGATGGGGCTTGAACAGCTTGAGGAAGGTGTTCTCCTGGGCGGGCTGGGCAAAAAACTCGTCGTTGATATAGAGCTGGAGCAGGTCTCCCTCCTGAAGGCGGTAGCTCTTCTCGGCGCGCTTGCCGTTCACCTTGATCCGCTTCAATCTGATATACTTCTGAGCCAGCGTGGCAGGGAGCAGAGGCAGGGTCTTTCCCAGCCATCGGTCCAGGCGCTGTCCCGCGTCATTTTTCTTGATGGTAAATTCTCTCATAAGTCACCTACAGCTGATTCTGTTTTCAGTTGCAGCCGGTGCCGCCGGCATAGCCGTCCCCCACCTCCACAGGGTACTGTTCGGTGAAGCAGCCGTCGCAAAAGCCGCACTGGGCGTCCGGGGCCAGCTTGTGGAGATTTTCCACCGAGAGGAAGCCCAGGGTATCCGCCCCGGCCATTTCACAGATTTCCTCCACCGTGTGGTGGCAGGCAATCAGGTTCTTCTTATCGGGAATATCCGTGCCGAAGTAGCAGGGGGAAATAAACTTTGGAGAGGAAATTCTCATGTGCACCTCGGTGGCCCCGGCATCCCGCAGCAGCTTGATAATGGCCTTGCAGGTGGTGCCGCGGACAATGGAATCGTCAATCATCACGATGCGCTTCCCCCGGACATTGTTGGCCAGAGGGCCAAGCTTGATGCGGACCGCGTTCTCCCGACTCTGCTGGTTGGGGGTAATAAAGGTCCGCCCGATATAGCGGTTCTTGACAAAGCCCTCCCCATAGGGAATCCCGGACTCCTCCGCATAGCCGATGGCTGCGTCCAGACCGGAGTCCGGCACACCGATGACCAGATCCGCCTCCACCGGGTGCTCCTGGGCCAGCAGCCGGCCTGCATAACGGCGGGCCATGTGGACAGACTGGCCGTAGATCTCGCTGTCCGGGCGGGCAAAATAGATATACTCAAAGATGCACAGGTGGCCCTTGGCATCCTCCTTGGGACAGTTATCCTTGATGGAGTGGACATGGCCATCCTCCACCACCACGATCTCTCCCGGCTCCACCTCCCGGATATACTCGGCGTCCACGCCGTCCAGGGCGCAGGACTCGGAGGCGAAGATGATGGCATCCCCCCGCCGGCCCATACACAGGGGGCGGAAGCCCCAGGGATCACGGGCGGCGATCAGCTTTCTGGGGGACATGACGATCAGGGAAAAGGCGCCCTTCAGCATGGGCATGGCGTCCCGGACGGCCAGCTCCACGGAGCCGCATTTCAAACGGGCCTGGGCGATGGTATAGGCGATAATCTCGGAATCCGTGGAGGTCTGGAAGATGGCGCCGCGATACTCAAAATAGCGGCGCAGCTCACCGGTGTTCACCAGGTTGCCGTTGTGCACTACGGCCAATGTGCCCTTCACATATTTCAGGGTCAAGGGCTGGGCGTTCTCCCGCTGGCCAGCTCCGGTGGTGGCGTAGCGCACATGGCCCACAGCCATGGTGCCGTTCAGCTCGTCCAAAATTCGCTCATTGAACACGTCGCCCACCAGGCCGACGTCTTTATAAAAGGACAGCTCCCGGTCATTGGTGGCGGCGATGCCGCAGGCCTCCTGACCGCGATGCTGTAGTGCATACAGTCCGTAATAGGTGGTTCTGGCGCAGTCCCCGGCGGGATCATATAGGCCAAAAACACCACATTCCTCATGAATAGACATGGGCAGTCTCCCCTTTCAGGTAATCTGAAACAATATCAGGTTCAGTATAAAGGAATCCGGCCCTTTCGTCAATGAAAAGAATGAAAAAGC
>CAZVVH010000027.1:0-14384 GCA_964630475.1 uncultured Oscillospiraceae bacterium
TCACCGAATCCAGGCAGCAGACGCAGGCGTCGATGGTGCCGTAGAGATCCAGCTCATCCATGGACTGGTTGAGAAACATGGGGCGGATCCCCTCCACATCCATGCACTTCTCCTGGGCCTCCATCAGCATTTCCGGGGACTGGTCCACGCCGATCAGCTCATAGCCCCGCTCCGCCAACAGGCGGGTCAGGGTGCCGGTGCCGCAGGCCAGGTCCAGCACGGTGTGGATCTCCAGGCTGGTGGCTTCCCGAAAAAAGCGCTCATAAAAATCCGCCCAGGCCTTATAATCCACATCCTCTGTCAGCTCGTCATAAAACTGAGCCAGGCTCTCATAGCTGCTCACTGGCCCCTCTCCTGCTCCAAAACCTCGAACAGGTCCTGATACCCCTGGCTGCCGTAATGCAGCGCCCGGTTGACCCGACTGATGGTGGCACTGCTGGCCCCGGTGGCCGCCAAAATCTCACTGTAAATCATACCGCTGTTCAGCATCTGGGCGACCTCAAACCGCTGCTCCATGGCGCGAAGCTCCGCCACCGTGCAAAGGTCCTGAAAGAAACGGACGCACATATCCTCATTTTTCAGCTGCATGATCGCCGCGTACAGCCCGCTGGGCTTCTCTTCCTGCTTTTTCTGCATAGCCGGTGTCCCTGCCTTTCTCTTTCCGGTCATTCGACATGGCATATTTTATCATTTCAGCGTGCGAAAGTAAAGGGGATTTTTCCTGGAGCTGGCCCAGATCCTTTGGCGAATTTTGAAGTTTTTGCTCCCTTTTCCCGGTTCTCCCCCTTGTTTTATTTTTGCTGGCACGATATAATAAATTGTAATTATGCTTTGCATCTCTGCCCGGACACCATTGCCGGGCAACTACTATGATGCGCAATGGAGGAAATCTATCATGGTTAAAGCGATTGTAGGCGCCAACTGGGGTGACGAAGGTAAGGGAAAGATTACCGATATGCTGGCGGAGGAATCCGACGTCGTCATCCGCTTCCAGGGCGGAGCAAACGCGGGCCACACCATTATCAATGACTATGGCCGCTTCGCGCTGCACATTCTGCCCTCCGGCACCTTCTATCCACACATCACCAATATTATCGGCAACGGCGTTGCTCTGGACATCCAAAAGCTGGTCAACGAGCTGGAAAGCATCATCAGCCAGGGAGTTCCCACGCCCAACCTGATTGTCTCAGAGCGTGCCCAGCTTCTGATGCCCTATCATGTGCTGCAGGACGGCTATGAGGAGGAGCGTCTGGGCGGCAAGGCCTTCGGCTCCACCAAGAGCGGCATCGCCCCCTTCTATTCTGACAAGTATGCCAAGATCGGCATTCAGGTTGCTGACCTGTTTGATGAAACCCGCCTGCGTGAGCGTCTGACCCGGGTGGTTGAGATGAAGAACGTGCTCTTTGAGCACATGTATCACAAGCCCCTGCTGGATGTGGACGAGCTGTTCAACCAGCTGCTGGAGCTGCGGGAGAAAATCCGTCCCTATGTGGGCGATGCGGTCACCTTTGTTCATAACGCCTTGAAGGAGGGCAAGACCATTCTGTTGGAGGGTCAGCTTGGCTCCATGAAGGATCCCGATCTGGGCATCTATCCCATGACCACCTCCTCCCACACCCTGGCCGGCTTTGGCTGTGTGGGCGCCTGTGTCCCTCCCACCCAGATCAGCGACGTGATCTGCGTTACCAAGGCCTATTCCTCCTGCGTCGGCTCCCAGACGGAACCCTTTATCAGTGAGGTCACCGGCGAAGCCGGAGACGAGCTGCGCCGCCGGGGCGGCGACAAGGGCGAGTTCGGCGCCACCACCGGCCGGCCCCGCCGGGTGGGCTGGTTCGACGCCGTGGCCACCAAGTATGGCTGCATGGTACAGGGCGCCACTCAGGTGGCCCTGACCTGTCTGGATGTTCTGGGCTATCTGGATGAAATTCCCGTCTGTGTGGGCTATGAGATCGGAGGCCAGGTCACCGACGTGTTCCCTGTCCCTGCCAAGCTGGACCAGGCAAAGCCCGTCCTTGTCAAGCTGCCCGGCTGGAAATCCGACATTCGGGGCATCACCAATTACAACGACCTGCCCGAAAACGCCAAGGCCTATGTGGACTTCCTGGAGGAGCATATCGGCTGTCCCATCACCCTGGTCTCCACCGGCCCCAAGCGCTCTGAAATGACCCACAGAAAGTAATCCTACGCCAACAGACACCTCCGGTCAAAAACTCGGAGGTGTCTTTCCGCCCATTCCTATCAAGCGAGGCCTTTTATGAAACTACTTACCCGTGACAGTTCCTTCTACCGCACCCTAGCCCATCTGATGCTGGTGATTGTTCTGCAAAACGTTATCACTTACTCTGTCAATATGGCGGACAACCTGATGCTGGGGGCATACAGCCAGGCCGCCCTGTCCGGCGCGGCCACGGTAAACCAGATTCAATTCATGGTACAGCAGCTCACTCTGGCGGTTTCCGACAGCCTTGTGGTGCTTGGCTCCCAATACTGGGGCACCCGGCGCACCGGTCCCATCCGGAAGCTCTGCGGCATCGCCCTGATCGCCGGTCTTTTGCTGGGCGGCGCTGCTTTCCTGGCCACCACCTGCTGTCCCAGGGCGCTGCTCTCCCTGTTCACCAAGGACGAAGGCATTATTTCCCAGGGCCTGGCCTATCTGGAGCTGATCCGCTTTACCTATCCCCTCTATGTTCTCTCCGCCGTACTGATGGCGGCGCTGCGCTGCGTGGAGACGGTAAATATCTCCTTCGGCATTTCCATCCTCTCCCTGATCGTGGATGTCTGCATCAACTACACCCTGATCTTCGGCCACTTTGGCTTCCGGGAAATGGGAATCCGGGGCGCTGCCGTTGGGACCCTGGTGGCCCGGATTCTGGAGCTGCTCATCGTCCTGGGCTACCTGCTTTTCAGGGATAAGAAGCTCCGTCTGTTTTCCTCCAACCCCTTCCGATTTGCTGTGCAGGATATCCGGGACTACTGGAAAATCCTCTGGCCCTCCTTCCTGTCCCAGCTGCTCTGGGGGATCGCCACCCCCATCCAAACCGGAATCCTGGGCCGGCTATCCTCGGACGCCATTGCGGCAAATTCCGTCTCCACCACCATGTTCCAGTATTTGAAGGTCATCACCGTAGGCGAAGCTTCCGCCTCCGCCGTGCTGATCGGACGGACCGTGGGAGAGGGCGATTTGGGAAAGGTGAAGGAATACAGCCGCACCCTGCAAATCCTCTATCTGGCCATCGCCGCCGTGCTGGGCGTGGCCCTGTTCTTCCTCCGCATCCCGCTGCTCAGCATTTACGCCCTGTCCGATTCCGCCAGAGTTATGGCAGATCAGATTCTCATTCTCCTCTGCTTTATCATCTCCGGAATGGCCTACCAGATGCCCGCCGGTGTGGGCATCATTAAGGGCGGCGGCGATGTGAAGTATATGATGTACCTGAACCTGATCTCCACCTGGATCATTGTCATGCCCCTGTCCTTTGCCGCCGCCTTCTGGTGGAAGCTGCCGGTGGTGGCTGTGGTGGCCTGCCTGAACTGCGACCAGGTGTTCAAATGTATCCCCACTGCCATACGGGTCAATCGCTATCGCTGGATTCACAGACTGACCCGGAAATAACCGAGCTTATCGAAAAGCTTGACAAGCTCTTGAACCCAAGCGGCTCTTGCCGCCCAATATGAAACGCCTGCTGAAAAAATCCCTTCAGCAGGCGTTTTTCGTTAATTCAGTACCTTTTCTCTCAGCGCACAGCCAGTGGGGGTTCCCGCCAGACCGCCCAGGCCGGTCTCCCGCAGGCTGCTGTGCATCCGTCTGCCCACGGCGCCCATGGCGTCAATGACCTCGTCACAGGGAATCACACTGGTCAGCCCCGCCAGGGCCATGTTGGCAGCCGTCACCGCCCCCACAGCGCCGATCACATTCCGCTTGACGCAGGGCACCTCCACCAGGCCGGCCACCGGGTCGCAGACCAGTCCCAGCAGATTTCCAAGGGCAATGGCCGCAGCATGGGCGCATTGCTCCCCGCTGCCCCCCTTCAAATGGACCAGGGCAGCCGCCGCCATGGCGCTGGCAGCGCCTATCTCCGCCTGACAGCCCCCCTCTGCCCCGGACAGGGTGGCCCGCTGGGCAATGACTTGCCCAAAGCCAGCAGCCACCGTCAGAGCCTTGCAGATTTCCTCTTGATTACAAGCTCCCTCTTGATAGAGAGGAATCAGCACCGCAGGGATCACACCGCAACTTCCCGCCGTGGGAGCGGCCACAATCCGTTTCATGCAGGCATTGCATTCCGCCGTTTTCAAGGCCTCCGCAGTCACCCGGTTCAAATAGTCTCCGCCTAGGAGCAGGCCCCTTTCCATGGCCCGCTCCACCTTCGCGCCATCGCCGCCGGAGAGTCCGGAATTGGAGCGATCCACCTCCCGATACTGCCGGCTGCCTTCCAGCATTACATTCCACAGCGCTTCCATGTGGGCCATGGATTCCGACCGGGTCAGGCCGGACTCCTCCATATCCGCGTCCAGAATCACCTCGTCCAGGGGCCGGTCCCCCGCTGCTTCCAGCATCTTCTTCACAGAAGGAAATCCCATACGCTCCCTCCTTATTCTGTCGTCATATTCAGCCGGGTCACCTTCAAAATGCCCGGAATGGAACGCAGCCAGACTGCCAAGCTCTCGGGAATGGTCTGGTCCGTCTCCACCACCATAATAGCATAGCTGCCCAGCCGGCTGCGATAGAGCTGCAGGGTGGCAATATTGATCTTGCGCTGGGCCAGGGCAGTGGTCACCTCGGCCACATGGCCGGGGGCGTCCACATTGTGGACAATCAGGGTATTCTGCTCCCCGCTGAAGTTGACCGTGATCCCATCCACCTCTGTAATCGCGATCCGTCCGCCTCCTACGGAGGCCCCCTGGATATCCAAGGTTTTCCCGCTCTCTCCCACCAGATGGAGCACCGCCGTGTTGGGATGGACGTTCATCAGCTCCACATTGGAAAAGGTAACCTCCAGGCCCCGCTCCTCTGCGATCTCAAAGCTGTGGGGAATCCGCTCGTCATCCGTTTCCATTCCCAGCAGGCCCGCCACCAGGGCGCGGTCGGTGCCGTGGCCTTTCCCCGTGGCCGCAAAGCTACCATGCAGCCGAATCTCCGCCTGCACCGGCTCCTCCCCCAGCAGCCGTCGGGCCGTCTGGCCAATGCGGACAGCCCCTGCTGTATGGCTGCTGGAAGGGCCGATCATCACCGGACCCAACACATCAAACAATCTCATATCCAAGGATCCCCTCTTCCCTGCTTGTTGGTGGTATTATATATTTTTTCCCTCCGAAATTCAACAAATTTACAGATATTTTCCGCGGGATAAACAAAATTCCGCCTGTTTCCCGCAGTTCCGGTGCATATTGCTGGTTTTTCTGCCGATACTAATCCTGTTCCCTGATCAAATATGCAAATTTTATCAGGGAGGCATCGCCTCAGCGGCGCTGCCCGTTTTGCGCTAAAGCGCAAAACACGTCTCATACAATCCCTGACGCCCCCTGCGGGGGCTATAAAAAGCATTTGTGCTTTTTAACAGGGATTGGTATAATCCGGAAATGACAATGATAGGAGGTCAGACCATGGACAGAGTCAAACTCAGCCGCCGCAGTTGGGTGAGGATTATCAGTTACCTGACGGCCGCTTTTCTTATTTTAATTGGTCTTATTGTCTGCAAGCAGCGGGAAAACATGCGCTTTCAACGTTATCTGGCCCTAACCCAGATGCACGCCTTTAACGAGCTTTCCAATGCCGTGGGAGAGTTGGATATCGCCCTGGAGAAGGCGTCCTACGCCACCTCTCCCTCCATGATTTCCAACCTGTGTACCGAGATTCACGGTCAGGCGGAGGCCGCCCAGATGTCCCTGGGCGAGCTGCCTTACGCCAACCTGGATCTGGAAAAGACCGCCGCCTTTGTGGCCCGGGTGGGCGACTATGCCTACGCAGTTTCTCGCTCAGCAGCAAGGGAGGGAGGCTGGACAGAGGAACAGCTGAAAACCTGGGGCAGCCTATCCCAGCAGGCTTCCCAGCTCTCTGAGCAGCTTGCCGCCCTGGAGGCGGACATTCAGAATGGCAGCATGACCCTGGAAACGGTGGACAGCGCGGAGAGCCGCATGGCCGCTTTGGAGTCGGGGGCCTCCCTCTCCGCAGGCACCATGTATGAGAACATCGAGGAGGGCTATGACCAGCTCCCCACGCTGATCTATGACGGCCCCTTCTCCCAGCACCTGGACCAGCAGTCCCCCGCTGCCCTGGAGGGACTGGACAAGGTCACCGAGGAAACCGCGCTTTCCAATGCCGCCCAGTTCCTGGGCGTCTCTGACGGACTTTCCGTGGCCTCCCGGCTGGAAGGCTCCATCCCCGGCTGGCTCATCGAAGGCACCGTCAACGAGGTTCCGGTCAGCCTGGAGGTTTCTGAGGCCGGCGGCAAGGTGATCCAGTACACCCGCCCCTGCCGGGTGCAAAATCACCTGCTGACCTATCAGAAAGGGGTCGCTCTGGCCAAAACCTTCCTGGAAAAGCAGGACTATTCCAATATGACCGAAAGTTATTATCAGGAGGATTCCGGCGTGTTGACAGTGAACTTTGCTTATGAACAGGATGGCACCCTCTGCTATCCCGATCTGGTGAAGGTCTCCGTGGCACTGGACACCGGCGCTATCACCGGCTTCGAAGCCAAGGGCTATCTGACCCACCACCAGCAGCGGGAGATCTCCGCCCCGGCCCTCTCCCGCTCTGAGGCAGCAGCAAAGGTACCGGAGCGGGTAGAGGTCCTCTCCACCCGGTATGCGGTCATTCCCACGGAGGGAGGCTATGAGCTGCCCTGCTGGGAGATCAAATGTGAGGGGGAATCTGGCCGTCACGTGATCTATTATCTCAACGGAGAAACCGGCGCAGAGGAGAAGATTTTCCTGCTGCTGGAATCTGAAACCGGCACTTTAGTCCTATAAGCGGTTGAAAAACCGGCATTTCTCGACTATAATAGGGTTAGATTACCAGAAAGCGGGTTTTTACCATGAACGAACTGATTATCGGCGCCGGCGCCATCGGCGTGGCTGTGGGCGCCACCCTATTATCCACAGGAAGCCAGGTTTCCTTTTACGCCCAAGGCTCCACCTTGGAGGCCATCCGCAGGGGCGGCGTCCGGCGCACCGGGCTGTTTGGGGAGCTGGACTTCCCGGCCGAGAAGCTTGATTATGTCTCCGGACGCTATGAGGACTTCCCGGAAGGGTATTTCGATTATATCTTGATCTGCACTAAGACCATGGCCAACGGGGCAGTCAGCGACGCGCTGGCTGCCCACCGGCAGATTCTCAAGCCGGAGGGCAAGCTGATTATCCTGCAGAATGGCTGGGGCAACGATGCCGCCTACCTCCGGAACTTCCCCAAGGAGCAAGTATATTCCGCCCGGGTCATCACCGGCTTCCAGCGGACCGCCCCCAATGTCAGCAATATCACCGTCCATACTGCTCCCATCCTGCTGGGCAGCCTTTACGGGCTGGATCCCGCCCCTCTGGCCCCGCTGGCTCAGGCCATCAGCCAGGGCGGCATCCCCAGTGAAGTCACTGAGGATGTGGGCAAAGCCCTCTGGGCCAAGATGCTGTATAACTGCACCCTGAACCCCTTAGGGGCTGTGCTGGGGGTTCACTACGGGGCGCTGACGGAGTGCCAGCAGTCGGTGGAAATAATGAACGACCTGATCGACGAGATCTTTGCTGTCATGGAGGCCGCAGGCTATTCCACCTACTGGGATACACCGGAAAGCTATCGGAAGCAGTTCTATTCCAAGCTGGTGCCCGACACCTACCAGCACAACTCCTCCACCCTGCAGGACATCCGCAGGAAGCAGCCCACCGAAATCGACACCCTGACCGGCAAAATTCTGGAGCTGGGCAGGCAGTACCACATTCCCGTGCCGGCCAACACCATGCTTTACCGGCTGATTAAAACCATGGAAGCCAACTACTGATACGATTTCCAAGAACCAGTATAACACTACATAGAATGGGAGGAATCCGCCATGGCAAAAAGAGGCGGCCGAAGAGTCAATAAGCAAAAAGAACAGCAGCGATTTATCCGCAATCTGATTATCACCCTGGTGCTGGCCGTCATTGTGGCGGTAATCCTGATCGCGATCTGCAAGCACCGCCAGAGTATGCAGGGCAGCACCACGGGAAATACAGAGCCTTCTTCCCCCGTAACCCAGGACACACAGGGAACGCCGTCCACCGAATCCCCCGCTCCGGAAACGGAAGCCCCGGAGACCTCCTCCCCTGCGGAGACCCCGGAGCCTCAGCCCATTACCCTGACCGTCAGCTGTGTAGGCGACTGTACCTTGGGCACCGACGAAAACTTCAATCAGTCCACCAGCCTTCCCGCCTATGCGGAGGAACATGGTCTGGACTACTTTCTCTCCAACGTGGCGGATATCTTTGAGGCAGATGACCTGACCATTGTCAACTTTGAGGGCACCCTGACCACCTCCACAAGCCGGGCGGATAAGACCTTTGCCTTCAAGGGAGATCCCTCTTACACCGAAATTTTGACCTCCAGCGGCGTAGAGGCCTGTAACCTGGCCAACAACCACAGCCACGACTACGGCTCCGACAGCTTCACTGACACCCAAAAGTACCTGACCGCCGCCGGCTTGATCACCTTCGGCTACGACAAAGTGGCAGTTACTGAGGTCAACGGCGTCAAGGTAGGCCTGGTGGGCGTCTATGAGCTGGCCAAGGGCGCAGACTGCGCTGAGGATCTGGAGGCCGCCATGGCAGACGTGAAGGAACAGGGCGCTCAGCTGATTATCGTCACCTTCCACTGGGGCATCGAACGGGAGGACGTGCCGGAAAGCACGCAGATTTCCTTGGCCCATCAGGCAGTGGATTTGGGGGCGGATCTGGTCATTGGACACCACCCCCACGTGCTCCAGGGCATTGAGGAGTACAACGGGGTCAACATCGTTTACAGCCTGGGCAACTTCTGCTTTGGCGGCAACAGCAACCCCAGCGACAAGGACACGATGATCTACCAGCAGACCTTCACCGTCCTGGACGGCCAGGTGCAGCCTGGGCTTGACGTGAACATCATCCCCTGCTCCCTGTCCTCGGTTTCCGACCACAATGACTATCGCCCCACCCCCGCCACCGGCGATGAAGCCACCCGGATTCTGGAGAAGATCCAATCCCGCAGTGATTCCATTCCCTCCTGAATCCAGGCAAAACGAAATCCTCACCCTGAAAACGGGTGAGGATTTTCATTTCTGTTTGAACTCAGCTGGACTTCAGGCGAGTCCACTCGGAATCGTACAGGGCCAGAATATTCTCAGGCAGATTCACGAACACGCTGCAACGGGACAGGTCCTCCTGGGAAGGATAGGCAATCTCGCTGTTGGCCAGTTCCTCATCCAGCAGCTCCCGGGCGGCGGTGGAGGGAGCGGAATAGCCCGTCACTTCGCAGTTGGCGGCAATGGTCTCCGGATCGCACATGAAGTTGATAAAAGCCTCAGCGTTGTCCTTGTTGGCGGCGCCCTTAGGGATGCACATGGCGTCCACAAACAGGTTGGAGCCTTCCTCAGGCAAGCAGAACGCCAGATCGGGATTCTCCGCGATCATGGTAATGGCATCGCCGGCGTAATAGGGGGCGATGGCGGCTTCCCCAGCCTCCATCTTGTCGAAGATCTGATCCATAACATAGGCCTGGATGATGGGCTTCTGCTGAATCAGCAGTTCCACCGCCTCATGGATCTGGGACTCATCGGTGGTGTTGATGGAATAGCCCAGCTTTTGCAGGGCAATGGCCAGAGCGTCCCGGGAATTGTCGAACATCAGAATCTGGCCGGCATAATTCTCATCCCACAGAGCGTCCCAGGAGGTGATTTCACCGTCCACCTTGGTGGTGTTGTAGATAATGCCCACGGTACCCCACATATAGGCCACGGAATAGCGGTTGTCGGGATCATATTCCAGGCCCTTGTAGGCATCGTCAATATTGGAGAAATTGGGGATGTTGTCGAAGTTTAGCTCCTCCAGCATACCCTCGTCGATCATGCGGGCAATCATATAGTCAGAGGGGATGATTACATCATATTCGCCGGAGCCGGAGGCCAGCACAGAGTACAGGGACTCGTTATCGGAATAGGTGGTATAGTTGACCTCAATGCCAGTCTCCTCGGTAAACTGACGGAAGATATCCTCATCGATATATTCACCCCAGTTGTAAACGTTTACCTCACCGTTGGCGCCCTTGCTGCCGCAGCCGCTGGTGGTTACGGCCAGACCTGCCAGCATTGCGCAGACCATGACCAGGGAAAGGATTCTTTTCATATCTCTATTACCTCTTTTCAGGAAATTCTCTCAGGCTTTTGGCCTCCTGCCAGCAATGCTTCCTTCCGGGCCTGGGCCTTTGCCTGACGGCTTTGACGCAGGTTGACGATCACCAACAGGGAGAGCACAATGACAAAGAGCAGGGTGGACAGGGCGTTGATCTCCGGGCTGATCCGCTTTCTGGTCATGGAGTAGATGACCATGGCCAGAGTTTGGGTCCTGGAGCCTGCGGTAAAGTAGGAGATCACGAAATCGTCCACGGACATCGTGAAGGCCATGATGGCACCGTTCACCACGCCGGACATAATCTCAGGCAGCACCACCTTGCGGAAGGCATAGAAGCTGGTTGCGCCCAGATCCTCCGCCGCCTCCATAATATTGGGATCCAGCTGCCGCAGCTTGGGCATAACGGACAAGATCACATAGGGGGTATCAAAGGTGATATGGGCCAGCAACAGGGTAACAAAGCCCATTTTCAGGTTGGTGCCCAGAGTGGCGTTGATGGCGCCGATGGCCGCCACAAAAAGTAGCATCATGGAAACGCCGGTGATAATATCCGCATTGGTCATGGGAATATTGTTGATGGAGAGCAGGATATTCCGGCTCTTGCGGCTCATATTCATCAGGCCCAAGGCGGTAAAGGTACCCATCACGGTGGCAACCGCCGCCGCCAGGACAGAAACCAGCAGCGTGGTGCCGAAGGCGTTCAGGATGGAAGAATCCTGGAACAGCTCTACATACCATTTCAGGGAAAAGCCGGTCCAGTTTGCCCGGCTCTTGGACTCATTGAAGGAAAAGGCAATGAGTACGAAGATCGGGGAGTAGAGAAAGAGGAACACCAGGCCCATGAAGAACCGGGAGAAGAAACCATTCTTTTTCAAAACATCACCGTTCCTTCCTCCCCGTCGCCAAAGCGGTTCATAATCGCCATGGAGATCAGGACAATGACCATCATCACCAGGGAGATGGCGGAGCCAAGGTAGGGATTGTAGGCGTTGCCCAAGAACTGGGTCTGGATCAGATCACCCAACATCATGGTCATACCGCCGCCCAGCAGCTGGCTGATGACAAAGGTGGAAACCGACGGGATAAAGACCATGGTAATGCCGGAGATCACGCCGGGCATGGACAGGGGAAAGATCACCCGCCGGAACACGGTGGCGTTGTTGGCCCCCAGGTCCTGAGCTGCTTCAATGACCCGGGGATCAATCTTCTCAATGACGGAGAAGATGGGCAGGATCATAAAAGGCAGATAGTTATACACCATGCCCAGCACCACAGCGCCGGAGGTGTTAATCATGGGAAAATAACTCAAATCCGTGCCAAACAGGGCATTTATCAGCTTGAACACGCCCAAGGTGTTGAGAATGGAATTGATAATGCCGGTGTTCTCCAGCAGGCTCATCCAGGCATAGGTGCGCAGCAGGAAGTTCATCCACATGGGCAACATAATCAAAAGCATGGCCACCTTGCGGAAGGTCTCCCCCTCCCGGCTCATCCAGTAGGCCAATGGATAACCCAGCAGGAGGCAGACCACTGTGGCAATAACCGCCAGCAGGAAGGACTGTCCAAACACCTTGGCATAGATGCCCATCCCCTTGAAGTTATCCAGGGTAAAGCCTCCCGCTTTGGAGGTAAAGGCATAGATCACCACTAGGATCAGGGGCACCACAACGAAAATCGCCATCCAAATCACATAAGGGACGGCAAGACGTTTTCTTTTCATCGCCCGCCTCCTTATGACTTGTGCATGATATGGATATCGTCGGGGGTCAGGGACATGCCGATCCGGTCCCCTCTTTCCACCCGGGTGGTGGTTTGCAGCTGCCAGGTGAAGGTCTCGCCCCTCACCATGGCTTCATAAAACACACCCTTAAACACCACGGACTCCACGATGCCCCGGATGGGCGCGCCCTCCGGGCTGCACAGGTGCAGATCCTCCGGGCGGACCACCACGTCCACCGGCTCACCCTGGGCAAAGCCGGCATCCAGACATTTAAAGGTGTGGCCCGCAAAGGTGACCAGGTAGTCCTCGTTCATCCTTCCGTCGATAATATTTGATTCTCCAATAAAGTCTGCCACAAAGGCATTTTTAGGTTCGTTATAAATGTCCAACGGGGTACCAATCTGCTGAATTGAACCCTCATTCATCACCACGATGGTGTCGCTCATCGTCAAGGCTTCTTCCTGATCGTGCGTCACATAGACGAAGGTAATGCCCACCTGCTGCTGAATCCGCTTCAGCTCGATCTGCATTTCCTTCCTCAGCTTCAGATCCAGCGCCCCCAGCGGCTCGTCCAACAGCAGCACCTGGGGCCGGTTGACAATGGCCCGGGCAATGGCAATGCGCTGCTGCTGTCCTCCGGACAGCGAGTTCACAGACCGTTTCTCATAGCCGGACAGGTTCACCAGCTTCAGCGCTTCGGTGACCTGGCTGCGGATCTCAGCTTCAGGGGTCTTGGAAATGCGCAGGCCAAAGGCCACATTCTCATAAATGTTCATATGAGTGAACAGCGCATACTTCTGAAAGACCGTGTTTACTTTCCGCTTATGCGGAGGAACATCGTTGATCCTGACGCCATCAAAGATCACATCGCCGCTGGTCGGCGCCTGAAAGCCGCCGATAATGCGCAGGGTCGTGGTCTTGCCGCAGCCGGAGGGGCCCAGCAGAGTCAGGAATTCAGAGTCCTTAATGTCGAGGTTGATGGAATTTAAGATCACATCTTCGTCATACTTCATCACGCAGTTGACGAGGCGAATCAAATCCTTGGACATTTATCCTCCCCCATTCCTTTTCAAATTTCTGCTATTTTATATATAAAATAACAAGATAAACTATAACTTTATACGGAAAAAAAGTCAACTGCGAATTTCGAATTATTTTCTATTTGCACCGTTATTTTTCTGTTGAAAATCGAAAATGCCGTCCGGGCATTTTTCTCCCTGTCCGGGCATTTTTTCTCCCGCCATTGACAAGATCCTTTTTTGGCATTATGATAACGAGGAAACATAGTATGCAAATTGGTATAAAGGAACATTGCTTATGCTCAATCAATATTCAAGAACCCAGCTTCTCCTGGGTGAGGAGGGAATGGATCGCCTCCGCGCTGCCCGGGTGGCCATCTTCGGCATCGGCGGCGTAGGCGGCTACACCGTGGAAGCCCTGGCCCGCAGCGGCGTGGGCACCCTGGATCTCATCGATGACGACCGGGTTTGCCTGACCAACCTGAACCGCCAGATCCTGGCCACCCGCAAGACGGTGGGCCGCCATAAGGTGGAGGTGGCCCGGGAGCGCATCGCGCTGATCGACCCCACCATCCAGGTCAACACCTACCAGACCTTCTACATGCCGGATACCGCCCATCTCTTTGACTTCACCCAGTACGACTATGTGGTGGACGCCATAGACACGGTCACCGGCAAGCTGGCCCTGGTGGAGCAGGCCAGAGCGGCAGGGGTTCCCATCATCAGCTGCATGGGCGCCGGCAATAAGATGGACGCCTCCGCCTTTGAGGTAGCAGATATCTATGAGACCTCCATCTGTCCTCTGGCCCGGGTCATGCGCAAGGAGCTGAAAAAGAGAGGAATCCCCAGCCTAAAGGTGGTCTACTCCAAGGAGCCTCCCATCAAGCCCTCCGAGGATCTGTCTATCAGCTGCAAAACCGGCTGCATCTGCCCGCCTGGCACCACCCGGAAGTGTACCGACCGCCGCCAGGTTCCCGGTAGCAATGCCTTTGCCCCCGCAGTTGCCGGCCTGATTATCGCCGGCGAGGTGGTGAAGGATCTGTCCCACTATCCGGGGCAGTGAGCGAAAAGACTCATACACCCACAGCGCAAGTCACAGCTGCCCCCGCGTTTCCTGTGCAAGGGGGTGCCGGAATCAATGCTTATGGCGACGCCCCAAATTCAGCATGGCAGCTCGACAAGCTCTCTCGAAAATGCAAGCATTTTCTCGAACTTAGGCGACTCGTGCCACCAAAAGGTGGCCACTCGCTGCATTTGCGCGAATAGCGGAAAATGCCATTTGGCCGCGCGGCACACCCTGC
>CAZVVH010000028.1:0-7868 GCA_964630475.1 uncultured Oscillospiraceae bacterium
TTGACCGGTTCCACAAGTCGGATAAGTCCAGAAGCATGGACAAGGACGGCGTGGGATTGGGCCTGTATATTGTGAAAACCATTTTGAACAACCACAAAGAGGATATCACCGTCACCAGCGAGGATGGAACCACCACCTTTACCTTTACAATGACGCTGGCCCGCTGAGCGGGCATATAAGGAGCAGCCCATGAGACATGATAAGTATCCCTCCCACAAGGGCTATTGGGACGATCCCTGGGACCGTCAGCCCCAGCAGCGGGCATCAGCCCCGGTCAGGAACGCGCCGCCGGCTCCGCAGCCGTCCCCAAGGGAAAACCCGCCAATGGATCGGGAGGAACGGCCGGACCCGGCCTACTGCTATCCTGGCCCAGTGCGGGAGTCCCGTTCCAGACGGAGGCATCCCTTCCTGATTGCGGCGGTGATCCTCTGCGCGGTGCTGATTATCAGCGCCGGAAGCATGCTGTGGCAGGTGATGTCCCTGCGGGTGGAGACGGTATTCCGGGGGGCTGAGACAGAGCCGGGCGATGAGTTTGAGGAGATTTTCGAGGAAACGACGGCTCCCCTGGAGACTGCCGAAGTCCAGTGCTTCCTGGAACGGGCGGAGCTTAGTGACCAGGTCAAAATGGAGACGGTCAGCCACCAGGGGCTGACGGAGCTGAGCTATGAGGAAATCTACGCCGCCAGCATCAATTCGGTGGTCAGCCTGCGCTGCTATTTGGCGGATGGGAGCGGCTGCACCGGCACCGGCATTATTGTGGCGGAGGATGGCTACATTGTCACCAATGAGCATGTCATAGAAAATGCGGAGGAATGCGTTGTGGTGCTGCAAAATGACCAGACCTATGACGCAAAGCTGGTGGGCATGGACGTGGAAACCGACCTGGCCGTCCTGAAGATCGACGCCGGGGCGCTGATTCCGGCCAGCTTCGGAAACTCGGATGAGATGGTGGTGGGCAACGCCTGCGTGGCCATTGGCAACCCTCTGGGGGAGAATTTCCGGGGGACTATGACCACCGGCATCATCTCAGCCCTGAACCGGAATGTGTCTGTCAACGGCCATTATATGACCCTGATTCAGACCGATTGCGCCATCAACTCCGGGAACTCCGGCGGCCCGCTGATCAATATGTTCGGCCAGGTGGTGGGCATCTGTAATATGAAAATGATGTCCACCTCCACAACGGTGGAGGGATTGGGCTTTGCCATTCCCTCCAATACGGTCAAAACCATCGTCAATAAGCTGATCGAAACGGGTGAGGTAGTTCGGGCCATGCTGGGCATCACGGCCTATAACCTAAATCAGAATGAGTGCCAGGCCTACGGCGTGGATGGCGGCATTATGGTGGTTGAGGTCAGCGAGGAGTCCGACGCCTATGCCAAGGGGATCCGCAATGGCGATATTGTCATCGCCGCCAACGGCACCCCCATTTTCACCGTAGACGCGCTGAATACGCTGAAATCAGATATGTCCCCCGGCGATACGCTGGTGCTGACTGTGATTCAGGAGGGCGAGATCCGGGATTATGAAGTGACGCTGATGGAGCAGTCCGTGGTATATTAATTGAAAATGCGAGCCTGTGGTCCTCACAATATGAGGTCCCCAGGCTCGTTGTTTTATATAAATGTATCAATATAAAGAGCAGGCAGGAGGGGGGCAGAGGCAAGCAGGGGGAAACTTCGGAGGAGAGTTTATAAAAAAGTGCAAAAAATGGCCCTGGAAGACTGTTGTTGTGCACGAAAAAAGAATAAAAAAGCCTGACCTGGCAGGGGCAATTCAATTAGGCAAAAAATGCAGGGAAAATATGGTCAAAACACATATGGAATTCGCGCCCGAAAAACTGTACAATTAGCCTGCATAAATTTCTGTGGAAAAGGAGCGGGAATTTAGTGCAAAATTATCAGCCATGGTAGGGAAACGTGGCTGAAATTAGGAAAATAAGAAAGGAATGAGTTTATGAAAACGAAGCTAAGAAAAGCGTTTGCATTGCTGCTTGTTCTGTCAATGCTGACGTCTCTTCTCTCCGTTGGCGCTTCTGCGGCTGCCAGTGAAGATCCGGGTACGAATCCGGATACGGAACAGGGCGGCGGCGATCCGGGTGGTCCCGGTGGAGGCCCTGGCGGCGAAAGCTCCAAATCGGTGGACCTGACCGGTATGCTTTCTCTGAAGCAGTACGTTTTTGTCGCAAGTGAGGGCGAAGTCAAAAACGGTTCTGTTTCAACCACAATCCATGGCATTTATGAAAAAGGCGAGGAAGTGGCTTTTGAGCCTGCTGCTTTCCAGGGCGAGATTGCTGTTTATGCTGACAGCGGTTTGACCGAAGAGGCCGGCGTCACCGCCGCTGTTTCCGGAAGCACCCTGACCCTGTCCGGGGTTGCAACCGAAGGCAACGTCGCCTACTATCTGACCACCGGCGAGGATGCTTACACCACCACCGTCTTTGTGGTCAATGACGAGTACAGCGGAGAGACTGCTACTCTGACCCTGGCCGACGGCACCACCATCGACCTGTCTACTTATGCTCCCAATATGGCAAATGGCGACTATACCGCTGTTGTCGGTGAAAACGAGATTGAGGGCGACACCTCCGTTTACATCGGTGCCAACCGTACCGCCGTTTCCCTGGATGACCTGACCGACACCGAAAACTATGCCGGCTATGAGGACGCCGTGGCATGGTATCTGCGGTCCGGCATCACCAATGCCGGCGATTCTCTGACCACCTTCGGCGACAAGCTGTATGGTTATGAGTACGCTGTGGGCCTGTATCGTCTGTTCCAGATCGTTGTCGATCAGGTGACCTCCGATGTGGCTTATACGGATCCCATCGACTTTGTCGGTGCCATGGGTTCAAACGATCCCTATTCCGACTCCGTCTCCGCCACCCTGCAGGCTGGTGTTTGGAATGGCATCTATACCAAGCTGACCGATACCAAGTCCGAGGGCGATTCCGGCTTCTGGCTGACCACCAATATCAGCGAAGATGTAACCACCCTGGGCACCGGCGCTGTTGTTGACGCCGAGTTTGCTTACGTGGGCGCTTACAACGCCTTCCAGTCCCCCTGGTCCTCCCTGAACGAGGCGGGCGAGGCGGCTGCCGAGGCTCTGGAAGAGGCCGCCGCTGTGGCCACTGCCGGCGCCTTCAAGGATGCCAACACCACCTCCAGCTGGCGGTGGGCTGCTCCCTACATCGGCAAGAGCGCGGCCGCTGGCCTGTTTTCCGGTGATGAGAAGGGCAACTTCGATGCGGAAAAGAATCTGAGCCGTGCTGAGCTGGCCCAGGTGCTGTATGCCATGGCTGGCAAGCCCGCTGTGGAGTCCACCACCAACTGCTTTACCGACCTGACCCAGGATTGGTATAAGGATGCTGTGGAATGGTGCTTCGTCAATGGGATTACGGCTGGCCGTACCGCCACCACCTTCGTGCCTGACGCTTCCGTCACCCGTGAGGAAATGGCCCTGATGCTGATGAAGTTCTGCGAAGTGCAGAAGATTGAGCTGACCGGCACCAACGACCTGTCCGCGTTCCCCGACAAGACCCAGGTCAGCAATTGGGCTGCCACTGCTATGCAGTGGGCGGTGGGCAATGGCCTGATCTCCGGTTCCGACGGCAAGCTGCTGCCTCAGGCGCCTACCACCCGTGCAATGGCTGCCACCATTATGAGCCATCTGGCTGACTTCGCGCCCTATGATTACAGCAACGCCGCGAAGATCTCCGCTGTTTCCTCCGTCCTGATGGGCGAGGCAGAAGCTCCCGTCGCGGACAAGGCTCTGACCAAGGCTCAGGCTGTCGGCGTTCTCTACGCTTGCAGAGATTACGTTGCCTCCAAGACCGCTCCCGATGCCACTCTGGCTGAAAAGACCGGTTCCGCTTGGGCGGATATGTCTCAGTTCTTTACCTCCGAGTATGGTGCGTCTCCCATTGTTGTCAAGGACAGCCAGACCCAGAACCTGACTGCGAAGGACAATCTGATCTCCGAGGAAAGCTCCGCTCTGATGGTTCTGGCTGGCGGTACTGCAAACGTCACCAACAGCACCATCTCCCTGACCGGCAATGCGGACAAGGCTGTCGACAAGATCCTCTCCCTGACCGATTCCAACCGGACTCTGGACGGCGCTGAAGCAGCCACGGATCCCACCCATGATGGCTTTGTCTTTAATGCCACTACCCGTAACGCATTCTATCGCGTGGGTATCGGCTCCGCTCTGACTATCTGGGGCGGCAACGTCAACCTGACCAGCACCGATGGCACCCTGGCAATCGACGGTGAGGCCTCCGGCTCCACCCAGCAGGCTGGCACCATGGCTGGTACTGCGTATGTGTCTTACGGCGGCTCTCTGCTGGTGAAGAACGCGGTTGCTTATTCTTCCAGCCAGCATCTGACCAACAACCTGTATAATGGTACCATCCATTATATTGACTCCGCGGCCATCGGCTCCGGCCGCGTGTTCTCCTCTGACTTCTGGGGCGGCTATCAGGTATTTGAGGACTCCATCGCCAATGGCGGCAATGTCACCGATGAGCCTACCACCCTGATCGTCAAGAACTCCGTCTTTGGCAACAGTGTTGGCGGTAACGGCTATGCTTCTCAGTATTTTGAGAACTCCATTCTGAACGTTTCCACTGCCAACTTCCAGAACACCACCTCTCTGGTGACGGATACCGGTTCCCTGACCGTCGTCAATTCCGTCCTGAACAACAGCTCCTCCACCCTGGCGGCTTCCAACAAGGGTGAGCGGGCCATCATCACCATTGTTGACTCCACGGTGAACCTGAACGGCAACGTGCTGGCCACTGTGGCAAACCACGAGAGCGTGAATAACATCTCCACCCAGACTGTCACCACCGACATCGAGGAGTACAAGGCTCTGTATGACGGCGAAATGGCGATCCGCTTCTATGGCGATGTTGAGCTGAATGTTCCCTCCTCCGATAAGCTGTCTGTCAACGTGGCAGAGGGCGCTAAGCTGACCGTTTACTCCGCAAACCTGACCAAGGATGACATCGTCAACACTGGCGCAGGTGAGCTGGTTGTGGTCACTGATGCCGCCTATGGTACCGTCAATGTGAATCCTCCCACTCCTGAGGAAGAAACCAGCGAGAATATCAAGGTTGACAACATCGCCGGTATGCTGTCTCTGGACAAGTATGTGGTGGAAAACGATGGCGAGACCTCCGTTTCCGTGACCTGCTATGGCCAGTTTGAGAACGGCGAGGACTCCGTCGTGGCTCCCTTCTCCGGCGAGCTGACCGTTTACCTGGACAAGGCTCTGACCACCCAGGCTGCTGGCGTCACCGCTTCCGTGGCTGACGGCAAGCTGACCGTCACCGGCGTTGACACTGAGGACAACGTTGTTTATTACCTGAGCACTGGCGAAGGCTACTACACCGTGCTCTATGTGGTCAACAACCAGGTCGCGACCAGCTATACCCAGGAGCTGTCTGACGGACAGACTCTGGAGCTGACCGACTATGCTCCCAAGAACGGCACCTCCGATGTTTACATCGGCGGCAACCAGGGCCTGATGAGCGTTGATGATTTCACTGATCTGGACAATGCTACTGATGCAGAAAAAGCCGTTGCCGAGTGGTGGCTGGCTGCCGGCATCACCAACGGCGGCGCTACTCTGAACAAGTTTGGCGACACCTTCCACACCTTCGAGCTGTCCGTTTACCTCTATCGTAACTTCCAGATTGTTGTGGATGACAATACTGCTGGCCCCGACTTCGTGGATACCCCCGATTACAGTGGTTCCATGGGTTCCAATGACCAGTTCTCGGATGCGATTTCCGCCACCATGCTGGCTGGCATTTGGGACGGCCTGTACACTCAGTGGGTTGACGGCAAGCTGGCCAACATCGAGGGCGTAACCGAGCTGGGCTGCACCAACGCAGTTGATGAAACCACTTTGATGGTTTCCCTGTACAATGCGTTCAATTGCCGTTATGCGACCCTGACCGAAAAGGGCGAGAGCGTCAAGGCTGCGATCAACGCCGCTGCCGGCGAGAATCCCACCAACGCGCAGAAGATAGCGGCAGTTGAGTCTGCCTTGGGCGTCACCTTCGGCGGCAGCTCCACTCAGAAGCTGAACGTGCTGACCGTCCTGAAGGAGATCGCGGGCTGCACCGCTCCTGTTGCGGATTCCTCCAAGACCGTTGCGGTTGATGAGGATGGGAACACCATCTATGCGCCTGAGACCATGGAAGGCCTGATGTCCCAGCAGACGGCTGTCACTGTTTCTGAGAACACCACCTTTGAAAACACCGACGAGCTGCTGAGCACGGAGATCACCTCCCTGTTTGTCAAGGACGGCACGGTCAACCTGATCAATGCTCCTGTTACCGCTTCCGGCAGCAATGCAGTTGCCAACGAAGTTGTGGGCGCTATGGACTTTGGTCCTTCTGGTCCTTACTTCGCCAGCGGCTATAACCTGACCGCCGGCAACGCATTCTATCGTATGGGCATTGGCGCTCTGCTGGCTGCCCATGGCTATGACACCGTTGTCAACCTGACCTCCACCAATGGCGAGCCCGTGCTGTTTGGTTCCAATGGCACTGCTTCCATGGCTGGCGGCCTGTTCAATGGCTTCGGCGCTACCATCAACGTGAACAACGGCGTTGTTTACTCCAGTGGTCAGCACCCCTCCAACACCGTTTATAACGGCACCATCCATTACAATGAGAGTGGCGTGTTTGGTTCTGTCCGCCAGTTCTCCTCTGACTTCTGGGGCGGCTACATCGTCTTTGAGGATTCCGAGTCTGTGGGTGTGGCAATCGTTGACGAACCTACCACCGTCATCTACAAGAACTCCTACACCGACATGGCAAGCCTGGGTGCCGATTCCGGCAGCATCAACCTGCACGGCTACGCTTCCATGTATCTGGAGAACTCCGTTGTTGATAATGGCTACATGCAGATGATGAACAACACCTCTGTTCTGACCGACGTCACCTCCCTGACTATGGTCAACACCATCTGGAACGGCAGAAGCATCGGCGAGGTCAGCCGCAGCGGCAACAACGTCACCACTCTGGTTGACTCCACCCTGAATCTGACCACCGACAGCATCCTGACTGCCACCAACAACATCACCAGCTATGCAATTGCCAACGGCACTGCAACGGATGAGCTGACCGAGATGTACCTCTCTGAGGCTGCCATCTATGTCTATGGCGACGTCTATGTGAACACCGCTTCCAACAATGCCGGCTTCACGGTGGACGAGGATGCTGCCATCACTCTGTACGTCAACGAGATCGTGGGCGATCTGGACACCAGCAACATCACTGTGGTATATGGTGATGAGTATGGTACTCTGATCGTAAATCGCGGCCAGATTGCTCCCGAGGCAGGTAATGTGGGCCAGTATGCCGGCGTCGTCATCGACCAGGGCAGCAGAGACACCAGCAAGGAATATACCGAGGGCATCTCTGTTAAAGGCTCTGTCACTGACAACTTCTACTCCGGCAACATTGATACCGATTCCTACTATGCCACCGGTATCCTGGTGAATGATTCCAATTACAGAATTTTCAAGTCCAACATCAACATGGGCACCAACCCTGCTGATAACGACGCCATCCCCGAGGGCGGAACTCCTGAGATCGGCGCTGGTTCCGGCATTGCGGTCCGCAATGGCTCCACTGTAACCATCTCTGACTCCATCATCACTACCTCTGGTGCCTGGGCTAACATGGATTATCCCCGCGCTGGCGTGGTCGTTGGCTGGCAGAGCGAGGATAACGGCGATGTCGTTATTATGAGGAACACCTCCATCTCCAACAACGGCGATGATGAGAATACCTCTAACGTTGGCTACTTCCCTGCTATCCCCGGCTTCCCCCTGAACATCATGAAGAACCTGAC
>CAZVVH010000028.1:7968-14298 GCA_964630475.1 uncultured Oscillospiraceae bacterium
CTCTCCAACAATGGCCTGCTGGTTATGGATTCCGCTCTGAATGCTTCCGAGGAGGCATTGGAGTATGCGACCAAGGATGATCTTGCTACCGCTATAACGAAGGATTCTGCCATCATCGGAGGCCGCAACGCCATCATGTCCCACGCCACCGACGCCCAGGAGGCTGCCGAAGACGCTGGTATCATCGATCTGGCTAACACCAAGATTGCTACCGACCTGTCTGCAAAGGGCACCACTGAGGAGCAGAGCTATCTGGACGGCTTCGAGAAGTTCTTTGAGCTGTGCGACGGCGCTGATATCCTGATCAAGTCCTCCTCCGAGGATGTTGACCTGGTGAACGTGAAAGCCACTTCCTACACCAATACTCTGATCCAGGCTGTTGTCGACTCCGACAACGGCGGCGCTGTCGGCAGCCTGCTGCCCAACGAGGTCTATTTGGAGAACGTCACCACCTCTGACGAGGCGATGAACATCTACAACTATGATTTCCAGCGCGGCATGAACGTGGAAATCGCCAAGATGGACCTGGTTGGCGCCATCAACTACATGACCTATGAGGAGTATGCTGCCGATCCTTATCTGGAAGGCATCATCGAACTGCAGTCCACTGACGACAGCAACGCAGGTATCAGCCTGACCATTGACGCGGGCGCTTCCTGGACTCCCACTCAGATCTCCCGCCTGACCAGCCTGACCGTGAACGGCACTGTGAATGGTGTTGTTCTGGTGGACGGCGAAGTCGTTGCTGTGGAGACCGGCAAGACCTATGAGGGCAACATTGTTGTCTCCCCCGAGACCGTCAAGATTGCCGGCGTGACCTACACCGATGCGTATGTTGAGACTCACGCAAGCGACGATGACACCATCAACAGCTCCTCCGCTTCCTCCAACATCGCTTCCGTGACTTTGTCTGAGGGCACTGTCATCAATGCGAAGGACGGCGGCGTCCTGACCCTGGTTGTCAATGGCGATCAGTATGACATTCTGGACTATCTGGAGGATGGTACGGAACTGAAGGCTGGCGAGTACTCCTTTGAGACCACTGCTGGCTCTGTTCCCTATTCTGAAATGGCCAAGTTTATGAACATGGCCGGCCAGACTGCCCAGTATACCTTCCGCGCGGCGCTGACCGTTAACGCGGACGGCATCGTTGAGAATGAGACCATCCCCTCCTTGCTGACCAAGGCTGATTACTCCGCTGCTGGCATCAGCAACGGTGAGCTGAACTCCTATGGCGCTTTCTTTAACAGCATTATCGTTGACTCCGCCGACTTCATCGTGTCCAACATGAAGCTGACCGGCATCGGCGATGGCGCAAACGACTTTAATGGCTCCGGCGCAGTTGTGTTTGCAAAGGGCGATGCGGATGTCACTGTTGACAGTTCCGTGATTACCACCGCTGGTGTCATCAGAACCGGAACCGCTGTCTCTGACAATGCTATCATGCGCATCAGCAACTCCGTGGTTTACACCCAGGAGACTGAGGATACCCAGGCTGAGTATGATGCACTGGTGGTTCCCATGATGAAGCGTACCCCCTTCGCTCTGGGCCTGGAAGGCGTTGTCCGCGCCACCAACGTCCTGGGCGCCGGCCAGGGTATCTACACGGACTCTCTGATCGTCTCCACTGGCTGGGGCGTCCTGTCCACTGACTCCGGCCGCGGCTATGACCAGGTCGGCACTTATGCCCTGGATGTCTCCAACACCGTGGCAGGCACCGGCACTGTCGAAGTGGCCCAGGAGGGCAAGGATTACTTCGCAACTAAGGAAGTTGACGGCGTGACCTATGGTTACACCGCAGGCGGCTCCGGCTATGTTGCATATGCTGACGCTGGCGTGTGGGATAAGTTCGACAATGTCAAGTTCTACGGCGGCAACGAGGTTCAGATCATGGCCTCCTCCACTTCCTCCGCATTCTACACCAACTCTGAGCTGAACTCCGGCCATATCGGCGTGATGACTCAGCAGAACAACGGCGGCCTGATCTCCATCGTGGACTCCACCTTGAATGTGGGCGAGACTGGTGTTCAGATCAAGTCCGGCGCAGCCAACAAGGGCTGGACCAATGTGGTTCTGGACAATACGCAGGTCAACTTCACCTCTGGCGGAAATTGGGGCGGCACCCTGGTTGAGCTGGTTGAGTCCGACGACGCCGGCAACCCGGGCAACACCTCCTACACCATCAACGACACCGGCGACACCGCCACCTCCGCTGATGCTCAGGGCCTGATTACCGAGTCCACCGCGCTGCTGGCCAACGGCGAGTACACCGGCAATATCTGGAACAACATCTACAACTACTATCAGGCTTTGAACGTGACTGTTGACAACGCCACCGTCAACGGCACCATCTCCTCCTCCTACGGCTACCATGTCAACGACGATGGCACCCGTATGGCAAACGGCACTGTCCTGTATGCAGACACCACAGGCAACTATCTGAAAAGCGGCGTCACCGATTACGCAAAGATCGGTGCACAGTACAACGTGGCCAACACCCAGGTTAACAACCCCCTGAACGTGGAGCTGGTTAACGGCTCTACCTGGAATGTTGTCCTGGCCGATGGCACCAACGGTAAGGCCGAGGCCTGCCACATCAACGACCTGACGGTTGAGGCTGGCTCCACCATCACCGCTGCTGCTCCTGTCACCATCTATGTCCACGGCACTCTGAACGTGGAAGGCGCCGTTGGTGAGAACATCACCATCGTGGAAGAGCCGATTGAGGCTCCTGCATTCTCCAACTCTTCCTTCTCAATAGCGGACTACAATGATCCCGCCAATGTTATCACCTTCTATGTGGTTGACGAGGATGGCAATCCTGTCTCCGGCGCTGTTGACGAAGAGCATCAGTCCTTCGCTTATATCCGTCTGACCCTCACTGCTCTCAGCGGCTATGAGATCAAGAGCGTTGAGTATGACGACAGCGTGATTGTGGACGACGGTACCAATGAGATTGATTACAACGGCTATGATACCGTCATTACACTGACCCAGCCCACTGCAGCTGCCACCATCACAGTGGCGGCCCAGGAGAGCGGCGGTATGCCTGGCGGAGAAGGCCCCGCGCCTGACGGCGAAATGCCTCCCATGTAATCGGGACTGAACCTATTTTCTCAGGCTGACGCATGTCACCTGACAAAACCCAGCACGGGGGCTGCCTCACCAAAAGGTGAGACAGCCCCTTTTCGCTTTGAACAGGGAGAAGCCTGACTAAAGCCGGGGATCAGCGGGGAAACAGGCTTTGATTTGAGAGAAACTTCCCAAAGGCCGGTTGAAAATATTGGGGAAGGCGAGTAAAATAGACACCAGAGTAATGAAAAAACTGGAAGGCCCTTGGGAGGAATTGATTATGAATGCGCAGTATCAGAAGCTGTATGAGGAAAAGAAAAGCTCCATTTCGGAATGCCTGAACCTGATCCATTCCCATGATCGGGTGGGTGTGTCCGGCGACTGCAACGAACCGCGGGCCATTTTGCGGGAGCTACACACCATTGCGGACCGGGTGGAGGACGTGATTGTCTTTAAGGGGCGCATGGGCGACTATCGCTTCGTGACCCAGGAGGGGATGCGGGACCATATCAACACCGCAGGATTTTTCTATGGAAAGGGCTGGTATGAGGGGCATAAGCTGAAAAACGTGTCCTTTATCCCGGCGGATCTGTGCGACTATGGGGCCTTTGTCCGGGAGAGTAAACCCATTACGGTGTTCACCGCCGCCGTCTCCCCCATGGACGAGTTCGGCAACTTCTGCATTGGCCTGAGCATGATGTGGGAGCGGGAGTTTATCCAAACCGCTGACCGCGTTATCCTGGAAGTCAATCCCCGCTTGCCCCAGGTGGCTGGCGGCCTGCGCATTAATATTGCCAAGGTCACCGCTCTCTATGAGCATGACGAGCCGATTATGGAAATCCCCAACACGGTACCCAATGCGGACGAGATCAAGGTGGCCCAGTATTGCCGCTCTCTGATGCGGGACGGAGACTGCGTGCAGCTGGGCATCGGCTCCCTGCCCAATGCCCTGGCAACCGAGATGATGGACCTCCACGACCTGGGGGTTCACACCGAAATGTACACCTCCGCCATTGGTGAGATGATCCGCAAGGGGATTGCCACCGGTGAGCGGAAGCAGATTGACATTGGCGTACATATCGGCACCTTTGCCGGCGGCGATCAGGCTCTGTATGAAACCCTGAGCAAGGTGCCTACCTGCCGCATGGTACCCTGCTCCTACGCCAACAATCCGGCGGTTATCCAGCAGAATGACAATATGGTTTCGGTGAATACCTGCATTGAGATGGATCTGACCGGCCAGGTCTGCTCCGAATCCATTGGCGCAAAGCAGTATTCCGGCACCGGCGGCGCCCTGGACTTCGCCTATGGCGCACTGCATTCCAAGGGGGGCCGGGGAATTGTGGCCTTTTTGTCCACCACCAAGTCCGGGATTTCCAAGATCAACTGCTGCCTGACCCCCGGCGCTGCGGTCAGCATTCCCAGGGATTATGTGGATTACATTATCACTGAGTATGGCATTGCGCCCATGCGGGGCCGTTCTGTCTACGCCCGGGTGCAGAACCTGATTGCTATCGCCCACCCGGAGTATCGGGCGGAGCTGCGCCGCCAAGCGGAAAAGCTGTTTTACATCTGATGCATCCCGTTTGCCTCTGAACCGGGAAGAAACCAAAGGATAGGAAGGAGATCCCTATGACCCGAGAAGAACTGTATCAATCCAAAATGATTTCTCTGGAGGAAGCCCTGAGCATGATTAAGTCCAACGATGTCATCGCCGTTGGGCACTACGGCAATGAACCCCGGGCCTTGATGCGCCAGCTCCACACCATCGCAGACCGGGTGGAGAACGTCACTGTCTGGACCAGCAACCCCTCTGAGCGCTATCCCTTTATCACAGACGATTCCTTAAAGGGCAGGATCGACATGCTCAGCGCGTTCTATGGCGGCCCCCTGCGGGAGATCCACCACACAGGCCGGGTCAGCTATTCTCCCCACCATATCCATGAGCTGGCCCAGTGCATCATTGAGACCAAAAAGCCCACCGTCTTTATGGCGGCGGTGTCCCCCATGGATGAGTACGGCTATGTGTGCATGTCCACCTCCCAGCAGATGGAGCGGGAAATGCTGGAGGCTGCGGATCTGTGCATCTTTGAGGTGAACCCCTATGTGCCCCGCACCCTGGGCACCATTCAGATTCCCATTGCCGAGGTGGATTACTTCGTGCCCGCCAGCAACGAGCTGTCCTACGCCCCGGTATACCCCGTCACTCCGGAGCAGAAGCTGATTGCGGAGAACGTTGCAAGCCTGATTCGGGACGGCGACTGCCTGCAATTTGGCATTGGCGGCCTGCCCAACGCAGTGGCCGACGCCTTGATGGATAAGCACGATCTGGGGGTTCACACGGAGATGTTCTCGGACGCCATGGCAAAGCTGATGGACGCGGGGGTTATCACCAACCAGAAGAAAAACCTGCACCCCGGCCAGTCCATCTGCGCTTTCACTTGGGGCAGCGAGAAGTTCTATCAGTACATCAACCACAACCCTATCCTGCGGGTGTTGCCGGTGAGCTATGTGAATGATCCGTTTGTTATCGCCCAGAATAACAACATGGTCTCTCTAAACACCGCCCTCCAGATTGATCTCACCGGCCAGGTTTGCTCGGAGTCTCTGGGTTTCCGGCAGTACTCCGGTACTGGCGGCTCCACCGACTTTGCCTACGGTGCCTTCCATTCCAAAGGGGGACGAGGGATTATCGCCATCAATTCCACCGCTAAGGGGGGCACGATCTCCCGAATTCAGCCCGGTCTGACCTATGGCTCCGTGGTTTCCATCCAGAGAAATATTGTGGATTATGTGGTGACTGAGTACGGCATTGCCAAGCTGCGGGGCCGCAGCATCCGTCAGCGGGTGGAAAACCTGATTGCCGTAGCCCATCCTGATTTCCGTGGGGAGCTGCGGAAAGAGGCGGATCGCCTGATGATCTGGTAAGCAGCTGTCCGGACCCTCCGTTCTAAAGCTTGGAACGGAGGGCCTTTTTTCCTTGCTTTTCCAAAGCAAAAAAAGATTGCCTTTTTTGGGGCAGATGATATAATATCCGCAAGTGCGGATATTATATTTTGATTTTAGCCATGCCGTCAGAGCCGGCATATGGCAAGCTCATGTCCTCCTGACATGAGCAATCTGCAAGTGCGGGCGATGATACCATCTGACTTTAGCTATGCCATAGAGAACGGCATATGGCAAAGGGGCTGTAACCATCGCCTGGGGGACAATCCCTCAGTCAGCCTGGCGGCAGACAGCTCCCTTTACACAAGGGAG
>CAZVVH010000029.1:0-14225 GCA_964630475.1 uncultured Oscillospiraceae bacterium
AGCGGGCCTCCAGCATCTTGCCCACGGTGATCAGGGTCAGGATCATGGCGGCGGATTCAAAGTAGAATTCGTCCATATAAGTCATAACCATATGGTCATTTCCCTGGACCACCGCATCGGTCATGGCGAAGAGGGCGTAGACACTCCACACGAAGGAGGCCATGGAGCCTATAGCTACCAGCGTGTCCATGTTGGGCGCCCTGTGCCAGAGGCTCTTAAAGCCGCTGATAAAGAATTTTTGATTGATGACCATGATAATACCGGCCAGCAGTAGCTGAACCAGGCCCATAGCCACGTGATTGCCCTCAAACCAGGCGGGCAGGGGCCAGCCCCACATCATATGCCCCATGGAGAAGTACATCAGCACCACCAGGAAGCCGATGGATGCGATGAGCCTCCGCTTCAGCACGGGGGTCTCCCGGTCCTTCAAAGCGTCCTCAGTTGCGGAGGCCGTGCCGGTTTGGGCGCCGGAGGCTCCCTTCACGGCGGCTCCATAGCCCGCCGCCTCCACGGCGGCAATGACGGCCTGCGCTGTGGCGGTGCCTTCCACCCCCATGGAGTTGGTCAGCAGGCTCACCGAGCAGCTGGTCACCCCCGGCACCTGGCCCACTGCCTTCTCCACCCGGGCGCTACAGGCAGCGCAGCTCATGCCGGTGACAGTATATTGTTCCATTTCATTCACTCCTTGTGCAAGGAAACCCGTTTCCCTTTTATTTCATCAGCTTTTGCAGCGTAGCTACCAAATCGTCGATCACCTCATCCTTTCCCGCCCGAATATCCTCCGCCACGCAGGTGCGGATGTGGTTCGCCAGCAGCTCCCGATTGAAGGCATTCAGAGCGGCGGAAACCGCAGAGGACTGAACCAGGATATCCGTACAGTAGGCGTCCCGCTCCAGCATGCCCTTGATGCCCCGGATCTGTCCCTCAATGCGGTTCAGCCGGTGAACCAGACCGGTATACTCTTCCGGCGTGCGTTTCTTCTTTTTCTCAGAACAGCAGCAGCATTTTTTCTCTTCCATAACTCCTCCTATATCCCGCAGCAAACTCTCATGCTTAAATACCCCTCCCGGGTATTTGCTCCTATAATATACCCCCTCTGGGTATTTGTCAATGGTATTTTATCCCTTTCTGAAAATTTTCTCTCTTGCCCCCCAGATGGAATTGCCGTATAATAAAGCGCATAAACAAGTAAAATGGTAGGTAATGATACTATGGCAGAGACGCAAGAAAAATATGAGCATTTGAAGGATTATCTTCGCAGCCTGGACAGCGCCGCAGTGGCCTTTTCCGGCGGCGTGGACTCCACCTTACTGTTGAAAACCGCCCAGGAGGTGCTTGGGGACAAGGTTCTGGCCATCACCGCCCAGTCCTGTTCCTTCCCGGCTCGGGAGCTGAACGAGGCCAAGGAGTTCTGCCGGGTCAACGGGATTCGTCACGTCATCTGCCAGTCCGAGGAACTGGAGATTGAGAGCTTCCGACAGAACCCCACCAATCGGTGCTACCTCTGCAAGCATGAGCTGTTTGAAAAGATTTGGAAAATCGCCCGGGAAAACCACTTGAACGCGGTGGTGGAAGGCTCCAACATGGACGACACTGGGGACTATCGCCCCGGGATGATCGCCATTCGGGAGCTGGGGGTAAAAAGTCCCCTCCGGGAGGCCGGTCTGTACAAGTCCGAAATCCGGGAGCTGTCCCAGCAGCTGGGGCTGCCCACTTGGAACAAGCAGTCCTTCGCCTGCCTGTCCTCCCGCTTTGTCTACGGCGAGACCATCAGTGAGGAAAAGCTGGGCATGGTGGACAAGGCGGAGCAGCTTCTGCTGGACCTGGGCTTTCATCAGGTTCGGGTCCGCATCCACGGCGCCATGGCCCGGATTGAAGTGGATCCGGAGGAGCTGCCCCGCTTGGTGGAGCCGGACCTCCGGCGGGAGGTCTATCTGCAGCTGCGGGAATTCGGCTTCTCCTATGTCACCCTGGATTTGCTGGGGTACCGGACGGGCAGCATGAATGAGACACTGAACTTATAAAAAGAAAATCGGGCACATTGCGGTTCATCCATTGCAATGTGTCCGATTCTTTTTTATCCCAGCTCCGCCAAGTAGCCCCCAAGGGTCTGCCCTTCCAGCAGGTTCCCTCCCTGGCGGTTCAGGAACCGTCCGGCACGGCTGCGGCGGAAAAATACCTTCAGCCCCAAGGCCATCAGGCCCTCAGGCATCACCCGAAGCAGCTTCCCTTTCCAGGAAAGGGGAACCCCCTTTTCCCGGAGCAAATTCAAATTTTTCCGCAGCTTGGCGGCGGCTTTCTTCAAATCCCCCCACCTCCAGGCTCCCTTGCCGCAGACCTCCGTCAGGGGCAGCAGGCAGGCCAGCCTGCCCACCTGCCAACGGCGCAGATCAGGTACAGCCCGACAGGGGATTCCCGCCTTTCGAAACAGCTTTTTCAGATTCCGCACCCGGTAGGTATCCGCCCCGCTGATCTCCCCAAAGACGGTGGTCAGGAACCAGGCTGGCAGCAGCCGGGCCTTCACCACGCCCTCTGCAAGCCTTCCCTCCACCCCGGGAACCAGAGGTAGCACCCGGCCCTTTCCGGCCAGCTGCTCCCAGTCTTTGTAAGGCTCCAGCCCGGAGCACACCGTCACCAAAGTGGGACTGCAGTTCTCCCGGAGGTTCTCCAGCGCGTCAGGCAGCTTCTCCCGGCTGACGTCCACAAGGATGTAATCATAGCGATCCTCCGGGGAAAGCTTGTTCAAAATCCGTACACAAATGGAGCTTTCATGTTCCCCCAGCTGATAGCGCAGACCGTATTTTCTCAGATATTCTAACCGCTCTCCCTGCGCTAAAATTCCCACATCGTTTCCGCTCCGGGCCAGCAGCGCCCCATAGAGGCTGCCCACTGTCCCCGCCCCGTATATCAAAATGCGCATGGTTCACCTCCCGCTCCATGACGGCTTAAACGGAAAAGGCCCAGAGGTTACGCACCTGACCGTTCAGCTGGTCGAAGGTCCAGGTGCGGGCGCTTCGCTCCGGGCTGTTGGGGTCGTTGACCGTGAAGGCCCCATCGGAATAGCCCGTAATGACGATGTAATGTCCGGTATCGGTAAAGTCCCCCGGCCCCATGGAACAGATAATAGGTTCTCCTGCCTCCAGGGCAGACACCATGGTATTCTCATCCATGGGCAGCTCCCGGACGGACAGCCCCAGACCGGGGCCGCCCTCGCTCATCAGTGACCAGGTAGTGCCGCTGCCGGAAACGTAGTAGTTATTCTCCAGGGCGTAATCCGCCAGATAGATGGGGGTATATTTCGCATCCTTCGTCAGGTAAAGGGCCACCATGGACAAGCAGGTGGGTCCACAGCCGGTATAGCCGATCATTCCGCTGCCGTATTCATAGTACCCCCACCGGGTATCCCACTGGATGAGCAACGGAACCGAATCCCCTGCCGCCTCAGCGGACAGGTCAATCTCCGGCTGCTCATCCGCGAGCTCCGGATACCGATAGACATAGTCCAGAACCTCTTGATTCTTTTGCGCCAGCTCGATCAGATCCGAGTTGTAAAGCTCCGGATGGGACTGGATATAGGAAAGCTTGTCCTCCTGCCAGTTCACTCCGCCGCTCTCCAGCGGAAGCTCTCCGGATGCCCCCAACGGAAGTCCGGTTTGGTTGTCAGTCTCCACATCGGACGGCTCCGCAGTCGCCGGCTTCAGCATGCGGATAAGGAAGAGTACCATGACAACCAGCACCGCCGCCGCCAAAAGGAGGAGCCTTCGCCGCTGCCGTCGCTGCCGTCGCCGGCGGGCTACCCGGCTGTTGGAACGATTGACCTCACTCATAAAAGCATACCCCCTGTCTAATTTGTTGGTTCAAGTATAACCAGGGCTTGTCATAGAGTTTTCAACAGAATGTGTCAAAGTTGTCAAACTTGATTGTTTGATTCCAGCCAAATGCGCAAAGCGACTTCGTTTTGCAGCTGATAGAACTCCATCTTCAAAATGAATACCCCGTCCGCGCTGACTCCATTCATACTTAATGTTTTATATTTGTTTACGGCACTGGCGGAGGCATCCATGTCAACATAAATTTTGTTGGTTTCGTCAGACTGCGTATTGAACGCGATTCCGCCCACAGCTTCATAGGTAGCCATCAACGCCTCCCACAGCTCCAATGGCTCCATCTCCTCAGCCTGAAACATCAGATCCGTATAGACGGGCAAGCCGGTTTCCAAGTCAAAGAAAATCTGACTCACAGCGCCCAATTCCTCCTGGTTGATAAAGATTTGCCCCATATAGCTGCTCTCATCCGCCGGTAAATTGATCAGGGAGTATTCCTGATTGGCAGAAAAATCTAAAACAGCCTGAATGTCCGGCTGATAGCTTAGAAGCGTACCATAAAAGTCGCTGAGAGTGGACAGGCCGTTTTTATAGACCCCTGCTGTCATTTCATCCACATTTTCCAGGCGTACCTCCTCAATGGCGCCTGCGCTGTCCAGTTCCCATAACAATTGAATCGCCGCCAGCAGCGCGTTCTTTTTCTCCTCGTATTCCTCCCCATAGGGATGGACATCCTCCACCGGAACCGACCGCTGCTGGTTCAAATAGTCCTGCCGCTGCTGACGGAACACCAGTTGGGGAACCATGGTTCCCGCCGTCAGAATAAAAGCGGCCAGCAGAAGGGGAAGCAGCACCGAAATCAGCCTTTTCATGGCTCCACCTCCCCGCACAGACGCAGAGCAAATTCCACGCTGGTGCCCACGCCCTCTATGCTGTTAAACTCCAGCCTTGCGCCATGAATGGCGGCGATCCGCTCGCAGAGAGACAGCCCCAGGCCGGCCCCGTGCTCCTTCCGGGAACGGGACTTGTCTACCATATAGAAGGCCTCGGTGATGCGCTTCAGCTCTTCCTCCGGAATGCCCCTGCCGTTGTCCTCAATTTCAATATGATAGCGCTTTCCCTTGGCCCAGCCCGTCACCGTCACCAGACTTCCCCCGGATTTCAGCGCATTGTCCAGCAGGTTCAGCACCATGGTCTTGCACAGATCATATTCCATGCGGGCATAGCCCGGCTGACAGTGGAATTCCACCTCCACCTCCCGCTTTCTGGACAGGGGCAGGATGGTATCTTGGACATCCGCGAAAAAAGGCTCCAGCTCCATCTCCTCCAAAAGGAAGGTCTGGCGCTCCAGGGTGATCAGCTCCATCAGCTTAAAGGACAGGGCCTCCAGCCGCAGCCCTTCATTCAGGATGTATCCCGCTGCCTCCTGGACTTGGTCAGGGGACAGCTCCTTCTGATAGAGGGTATCCGCGTAGCCGATGATGCTGGTCATAGGAGTTTTCAGCTCATGGGCAAAGTTGGCCACAAAATCCTCCCGCTGCTGCACCGTCAGCTCCAGCGCTCCGATCTTCTCCTGAATGGTGTCCGCCATGGCGTTATAGGTGCGGGTCAGATCCCCAATTTCATCCTTTGAGGAGGGGGTCAACCGGGCGGCATAATCCCCCTCCGCAAACGCCCGGCTGGTCTGCTCCAGCCGCTTGATGGGCCGGGTCAGCAGCCAGGACAGCAGCAGGGTCACCAACGAGCCTGTCCCCGTCGCGATCAGGAACACCCGTTGACAGTTGGCCGCCAATTCCTCGGACTCGGCAAAGATATAGGTGATATCCTGCACTGTGGTCAGGGTCAGGTTATAGCCGCTCTGGGAAAAGCTGCTGACAACCAACAGCAAATCGGTCTCTTCGTCCTCCTGAATACCGTAGTTCAGATAGCCTGTCTCGGTCTGTTCCGACGCCTCCTCCAGGATCAGCTGAACGGAAAGGCTGTCCGCAGTCTGCGCCGCAATTTCAGCCATGGTATCCTCGTTCAAGGTATAATTCCGGGCAGCGGTCAGCAGGCTGGATTGGATGGCGTACTTCACCAGCTGGTGCTGCTGCAGGGCTTCCTCGGTCTGATGCTCCACCGTGTTGCGGAAGGTGGACGAGACAGTGTAATACTCCGCAAAGGACAGAGCCGCTGTCAGCACCAGTACAATGCAGAGAAACAGCTTGGTAAAAAACTTCATCGCCCCTCCTCCGCCGGCATCCGCAGGCGGTAGCCAATGCGAAATACGGTCTGGATCACCTCATTCCAGTCCAGCTTCTTTCGCAGGCGCTGGATATGGTTGTCCAGTGTGCGGGTCTCCCCCAGGTATTCCTCCTGCCACACCGTCTCATAGAGAAAGCTGCGGGACAGGGCCACATTTTTATGCCGGAGCAGTACCACCAGCAGGTCAAATTCCTTGACGGTCAGCTCCACCTCCCGCCCGGCCTTCTGCACGGTGCGGGATTCCGTATCAATGGAGACATCGCCGCATATCAGGGGACCGGAGCTTTTCCGGGTGCGGCGCAGTACGGACTCCACCCGGGCAACCAGCTCTCCGATCTGGAAGGGTTTTACCAGGTAGTCGTCCGCTCCCATTTTCAGGCCCCGAATCCGGTCCTGGACCTGGCCCATGGCGGAGATGATAATCACCGGTGTGCCGGTGGGCCGTATGTATTCCAGCAGATCATAGCCGTTGATCTCCGGCAGCATCAGATCCAGCAAAACCAGGTCAAAGGGGCCGGTTTCAAAGAGATCCGCCCCCTCCTTGCCGTCCTGGGCACAGGTACAGCTGTAGCCCTCCCCTTGCAGAGTGGTGGAGATCAGGTTGGAAATGGCCGCGTCGTCCTCTATAATCAACACGCTAAGCATGGTTGTTCACCTCTTTGTATCCATTCTATCATAAAGTTGTGTCAAAGTTGTAACAATCTGTAAAAATCTTATCAAAATAGTAGCAGCCGCCTCTATACAAGAGCCAGCTGCCGTTATTTTGGGGTTCCCTCACTTCTTGTGAGACCGCCCCAGCTTATTGAACAGGCTATCTGACCTGCATGAACTCTCCACGCTCCATATGGTACACATGGTCGCAGAGGATCCCGATATCCTCCGCATTGTGGGAAGCAAGCAAAATCGTTTTCTCCTGCTTTTTCAACTCCAGAAAAAGCTTCCGCATCTCCTCAAGGCCCTGGACGTCCAGCGCATTGAAGGGCTCATCCAAAATCAGCAGTTCCGGATCTTCCATAATGGCTTGGGCGATCCCCAAGCGCTGGCGCATCCCGAGGGAATACTTTCCCACCCGCTTTCTGCTGGCCGGATCCAGGCCCACAGTCTCCATGGCCCGGGTTACGGCGGCCTTATCCGCCACTTTGCGGATTTTCGCCAGGTCCATCAGATTTTGATACCCGGACCGGTAGGGTAAAAACTCCGGCGTTTCAACGATAATCCCGGTATTGGGTGCGAAATCCACATCCTTGCCCAGCCGCTTTCCATTCACCGTAATGGTTCCGCTGTCCGGCATCAGAAGTCCGCAGATCATTTTCAGCAGCACCGTTTTCCCCGAGCCATTGACACCTGTGATTCCGTAGGTTAGGCCCTTTTCAAACGTGACCGTGACCTCTTTGACCACTTCCTGCCCCTTAAAGCTCTTTTTCACCTTGTTTAATTCAATATATCCCATTCTACGATCTCCTTTTCACCCAGCGCACAGTGCGCCAGCCATATAGCCACAGGAAAACTCCCGCTGTCAGTTCGATCACCACAGCCGCCGGAAGAAAAAAACCATCCGGATTTTGCAGACCGCTTCGTCCCACCATGCCCCAGTTGCCTGGGAGGATCAGCTTCCAGTTCCCGGGCAGATAGGCGGAAAAAACCAGCGAAGCAAATTGCTGGATCCACAGGCAAACGAAGCCCAGGCTTGCATCCTTCATCAGGATCAGGAGGGTTTGCGCCTCCGAGAGAACCATCAGATTCAGCACCAGAACCACGGATACCGTCACAGTCTCGCCTGGATCAGCGCCCAGTGCCAGTGCCAGCAAGCAACAGGCGAAGATCACCGGGATCACGCCCACCATGGAACGCACCAATATTCTGCGTACCCACCGGCAGTAGCCTTGCCGCGGCAGATAAAAAATGACTGATTTTTGTGCCCGGTTCGACGCAATGTCTCCGGAGCAAACAAACGCCACACCGATCACAAAGAGATATCCCGTGACCTGAATGAACGACCATTGGGACAGATCTTCCGGCAGGCCGGAGAGGATTTTTGTCAGAATCATCGGTGTACCTCTTTTTGCAGATCTGACCTCTTGATTTTATGATAACTAAACACAGAAAAGGCTAGGATCACACAGACGAAAAAGACGCAGGTATAACCAATGGTACCAAGATCAGCTTGCCGCTCTCCAATCGCCGCAAGGTAGCACGGGGAAATGGGGTTAATCACGCTGCTGAGCAGCGGGACTTTTCCACCCAAGGCGCGGGCAACAGCGAACACCACTGCAGTGGCCATTCCAACGCCAGTACGGAACTGGAGATTCAGAATCATGCCAATGATGCAGGTTGTTAGTATAAGGAAAAAGGAATACAGGAAGGACAGGCCAAGCATCGCATACGGCTTCCCGAGCAAAAAGTTTCCGGTAAAGTCCACACCCATTTTAATCCCCAGCGGCTCCAGGCTGGGAATATCCTGCTCCACATAGCTGCACTCCTGTCTGAAGGGCAGGCTCCATGCGTTTTCGAAGCTGACATTTCCCCCTGTAAAACAGAGCAGCAAAAGATAGGTAATGAGCAGATAAGCCACAGTAATCATTCCGCAGTACAGCAGCTGGCCCAGATACCAGTGCCGCTTGTTGGAGCGAATCAGCTGATAGGACAGGCCTTCCCTCAGAAAGGGCGCATCTCCCAGCAGCAGTAGAGAGGCGAACAGCAGGAATCTCTGCGACAGCTCACTGCTGGTATAGAGGATGAACAGCTCGTTGGCCTGGAGACGAACTTCCCACAGCCGCAAATAGGCGGGAACTCCTCCGAAAAAGCTCCACAGAATCGCCGCCAAAATCGCAATCACAACGTAAAACCGGGCTGAGGTGATCATCCGGCGAAATTGATGCCAGGCAAAATACCAAGTTTCAGCCATGATAATTCCTCCAAACCGTTCGGAATCCCCACAGGCCGCCGCAAATCACCGTAACCGTCAGCCAGACGATCAGCACATACACCATTCCTCCGCCTATCGTTTCATTCATAATGCCTACTAAGCGAAGCTGCCCCGGGTCCAGCCAGATCAGTCCCGTTGCAGTACTCAAAAACGCCAGTCCCGTCCGCAACAGGAAGGGCACCGCCAAAGCTATATATTGGTTATGAAGAAAGGCGAAGGCCCCCAGCGCAAACATCGCACAGACAGAACCCTGCACCATTTGAAGCAACGCCTCCACTGCAAGCTTGAGCACATGGTGCTCCGCCAGCGACGGAAACACCTGGAGCGGGCCAAAGTGGGTATTGATATCCATGTCAAAGTATCCGATCTGAACCTCTGTAACCTCTCCTGTATCCACAAACACCCACTCTCCGTCGATCAGCTGCGTCTGCATGCCGTCGCCGGTGTATTCCTGAATCCACACGCCCTCCGGCCAGCAGTGCAGGAAGCTGATTCCCGCAAACAGAACCGTCGCCGCCCCAACAACCACCATTACAGCCAATAAAGTACTTACAATATGGGAAAAAATATAGGTTACCCGGCTGCCTCTGAACAGTGCCAGCCGGAAGATCTCCTCGCGACTAAAATAGCGCTGAATAAAGCAAACCGGAAGCGCGGCCGCAATTGGAACAAAAAAAGTAACTACCCCCAACGCATTTGCGTACTCATACGCGTAGAGGATCCCAAATTCATAGTCGGCTTCCATGCAGTAGGCCGCGCATAAAATTACGATGGCAGCCAGGGTCGCCGGGGAAAACACGGTCCGCTTCAGAATTGTTTTAAACATTCCGGCCACCGATCTTGGCTCAAGGATGCCAGTAACCGGAAATGTATGCACCTGAACTCGCATCTTGATCCGTTTGAACCGAAGGTCTATATACTTCTCCTACCGTTCCATACCCACTTTTATAAGTAATTCTATATGAACCTGTAGACGTTATTGATTTTTCATTTCCAACAATGCTTGTCCCGCTGGAATTCCTCACATTAAGATAAAGCGGGTATGACGTATTATTCGTGATTTTGTTCACTGAATTATTAGCCGAGCCAGTCGCTACCTTTTCTCTGCCTACTCCGTAGACTGGAGTGCCGCCTTTAGGCGGGTCAAGTTCATACGAATATGTGACAGTCACTTCGCCGGAATCCCCTTGAGGGACGATTTCCTCGCCTGCCGCAGAAACATATCCTACCGCAGATACAGCCAACATGGTCAACGCCATAAGCATTGATGTCAATCGTTGTTTCAATTTCATAAATGTTCATCCTTTCTATTACAGTTGTTTCCTATACCTAGATATATATATCCTAATAAGTATTATAAACTTCTGAGCGGAAAATGTCAACATTTTTTCGAAAATTTTCAGTCAATTTTTTTCTCTTTCTCATTTTCAGGCCCCGTTCTCACAGATACAGATGGAGAACGGGTATAAAAATCTGGTCAAAATTAAGGGGCTGTCTCACAAACAGGTGAGACAGCCCCTGCTAAGAATCAGAATCGGGACTTAGCGCTTGACGTCCTTGTCATAGACCAGGGCGGGATTCATAGTCCAGCCGTGGTGGTCGGTATGGAGCAGGTGGTGTGCCAACTCGCCGCAGGGCTGGCCCAGGAACTCCTTGTACAGGGCCTGGACCTCCGGGTTCTCATGGGAGAAGCGAAGCTGGTTGGCCGCGTCATAGTCATACAGCACCTGGCCGCGCTGGGCCGCCCGCTCTTCATTGTAATGAATGGGCTGACCGCCGCCGCCCACGCAGCCGCCGGGACAGGCCATGATCTCCACAAAGTGGTAGGACACGCTGCCCTTGCGAATGGCGCGGATCAGCTTCCTGGCATTGCCCAGGCCGTTAGCCACCGCGGCCTTGACCTCAATGCCAGCCACATGGTAAGTGGCCTCAATCCAGGGCTGGTCAGAGCCAAGGGCACGAACCGCCTTGAAGGTCTCATCCGCAGAGGGATTCTCTCCGGTCAGAATGTTGTAGCAGGTACGGAGGGCTGCCTCCATCACGCCGCCGGTGGTGCCGAAGATCACAGCGGCACCGGTGCCGGTGCCCAGGGGGGAGTCAAACTCCTGCTCCGGCAGGGCAGCCACATCCACCAGGGATGCCCGGATCATGCGGCACATCTCCCGGGTGGTCAGGGAGTAATCCACATCCTTGCAGCCCTCGGCCGCGTCGTTGATATTGGAGATCTCCACCTCGGTCTTTTTCGCCGTGCAGGGCATAATGGAGACGCAGACGATGTTCTTGGGATCCACGCCCAGCTTCTTGGCGAAATAGCTCTTGGTCACCGCACCAAACATCTGCTGAGGAGACTTGGCGGTGGAGAGATTGTCGGTCATATCGGGATACTGGCTCTTCAGGAACCGCACCCAGCCAGGACAGCAGGAGGTGAACATGGGCCAGCTGTACTTCTCCGGCTCACTCATCCGGTGAAGGAACTCGGTGCCCTCCTCCATGATGGTCAGGTCTGCGGAGTAATTGGTGTCGAACACATAGTCAAAGCCCAGCGCTTTCAGGGCGGAGACCATGCGCTTTTCGTTGGCTACCTCCGGAGAGAGGCCAAAGAACTCGCCCCAGGCAGCCCGGACAGCGGGGGCCACCTGAACCACGGTAATCTTTTCGGGATCCTCCAGCACACCGCCGACACCCCACATTTTGCTGGTATCGTCACGAACATGGAGGGCGTTGACGGGACAGTGGGTGATGCACTGGCCGCAGGCGGCGCAGTCTGCCTCAGTGATCTTCCGGTTTCCGGAGACACCTACGCTGGTACGGGTACCAGTATTGACCATATCCCAGATGCCCAGAGACTGCACCTTATCACAGAAGGAGACGCAGCGATAGCACTTAATGCACTTGGACTCGTCCCGCTGGATGGGAAAATCCTCAGGCTCATTGACTTTATAGGTGTGATGATAGTTCATGCTGTCGTCCATGTTCATCATCGTTGCGATATGCTGCAGCTGACAGAAGTTGTTGCTCCCGCAGGTGAGACAGTTGATCCGGTGCTGGCTCAGCAGCAGCTCAATATTGGTGCGGCGGGCCTCCCGGACCTTGGGGGTGTTGGTATAGACCTCCATCCCTTCGGCAACCACGTTGTTGCAGGAAGTGACCAGCTTTTCAATGCCCTTGATCTCCACCACGCAGACCCGGCAGGCGGCGATCTCATTGACACCCTTTAAGTAACAAAGGGTGGGAATCTCGATGCCCACCAGTTTGGTCGCATCCAGAATGGTGGTGCCTTCCGGAACCTGGACGGGCATATCATTTATCTTTAAGCTTACCATTCGCTCTTACGACCTCCTTTGAAGATACCACAGCCGAAGTGATCACAGCGCAGGCAGCGGCTCGCCTCCTGGCAGGAGGCATGCTCTGTGATCGGCAGTTCCATCAGGTTGAAGTCCTGCTTCCGCTCCTCAGCGGGACGCTCCTCCATATTGACCCGGCCACAATAGGGACGATCCTTCAGATTCGGGTCGGGGATCTCCACATCCACGGTAATCATATGGTTATAGCCTAGGTAGTTGTCGATATTGGCAGCGGCAACCTTGCCTGCGGCAATGGCGCGGATGGCGGTCTTGGGTCCGGTGACGCAGTCGCCGCCGGCAAACACGCCGTCGCAGCCCTGGATGGCCGTCCACTGATGGGCGACAAAGGTACCCCTCTTGATGGGCAGGCCCTGTTCCTCAAAATAGCCGGCATCGATGGCCTGGCCGATGGCCACAACCACGATGTCGCAGGGGATCCGCTCATTCTCCTTGCCGGAGTCCACAGGGGAGGGACGACCGCCCCGGATAACGCCGATCTGCTTCGGCTCCGTCCACAGGGCAACCACTTCGTTGTTCTCATTGGTCTCAATGCGCAGGGGGGCATGCAGCTCCGCGATCTCCGCGCCCTCCGCCTGAGCGCCCTGGATCTCATCAGGCAGCGCGGTCATATCCTCAATGCGGCGGCGATAGACACAGGTGACCTTGTCAGCGCCGGCGCGGATGGAGGAACGGGTGCAGTCCATGGCCACGTTGCCGCCGCCGATGACACAGACCTTCTTGCCACGGAAGTCGGGATAAATGCCGTCGCCGATCTGGCCCAGCATCTCAACGGCGGAGACGACGCCTTTGGCATCTTCACCCTCAATGCCCACCTTCTTATCCTTATGGGCGCCGATGGAGATGTAAACCGCGTCGAACTTCTCCCGCAGGCGCTCCATGGACACCTCATTCTCACCGTTACCCACCCGGGCAGACAGATGGACCTGGACGCCGGTGGAGAGGATGTTGTCGATATCCTCGTTGAGACGGGCACGGGGCAGACGATAGGCGGGGATGCCGTAGCGGAGCATGCCGCCCAGATGGGCCTTCTGCTCGAAAACGGTGACCTGATGGCCCATCAGCTGCAGGTAATAGGCGGCGGTCAAGCCGGAGGGGCCGCCGCCGATGACGGCAACGGTCTTGCCGGTTGCGGGCATGCAGGCCGGCGCAGGAACCTGTCCGGCTCCGTCCACAGCGGCGCGCTTCATGCCTCGGATGTTCACCGGCGCATCCATAATGGTGCGGCGGCAGCGGTTCTCGCAGGGATGCTCGCAGATCAGGGCACAGGCCACGGGGAAGGGATTGTCTTTGCGGATGAGCCTGACGGCGTCCGCATAGCGCTTCTCCCCCACCAAGGCGATATAGCCAGGAATATCCACATGGGCGGGGCACTGGGCCACGCAGGGGATGGACAGTTCAATCTTTGCGGTACAGGTGCCATTCTGGACATGGGAGACATAATCCTCATAGAAGCCATCCAGCCCCTTCAAAACCATCTTTGCAGCCTCCACTCCAATGGCGCAGTCGGCGGAGTTTGCGATGGCTCCCGCAGTCACCCGGATGGTCTTCAGGGTCTTCATAGTGGCCCTCCCCTCCAGCACGTCGCCAAGCAACGCACCAAGTTGCTCCAGGCCCACGCGGCAGGGGGTACACTTACCACAGCTCTGGGTCTGACACATCCTCAAAAACGCGGCAGTCAGATCCACTGGACAGAGGTCGGGGGGCGCAGCCTGGATACGGCGTTCCATATCCTTATACAGCCCCTCCACCACAGTCTGAGCCTTGCTGGCTGTCATAATACTCAGTCTGCTCACAAGTGAATTCCTTCCTTTCTATGAACTTATTTCTTCTTGCAGGTCATGCACAAAATACCCGTAATTACATTTA